>ONFP01000142.1 GCA_900317105.1 uncultured Succinatimonas sp.
GATAAAGCAGTTTCAAGCCTTTGTCTCCAGGTTTGAAGCATCTCTTTTTGGTGATTGTTTTCTTCCTGGAGAAGAGCCATTTCTCGGCGAATGGTCTCTAGCTCTTTATTTTTTTGATTGAGTTCTTTTTCGGTCTCCAAAAGCCTGTCTGAAAACTGTGTGCATAAAGCACACAATTCATCTAGCTGTTCGAGCAGAACCTTTTCTTTTGGAGTGAGTTTTTTTTCAATCACTACAATATGTACCTGCTTACATCTTCGTTTTCTACTAGATCACCTAAGTGCTCATCAACGTATTTATCGTCGATAATTACCGTGCTTCCTGATTTATCAGGAGCAGAGAAGGAAACTTCCTCCAAGATTTTTTCCATTAAGGTATGAAGTCTTCTTGCTCCAATGTTCTCGGTTCTTTCATTAACTTTGAATGCATCTTCTGCTATGCGCTTTATTGCTGATTCCTCAAACTTAACAGTAACGTTTTCTGTTCCTAAAAGCAGTTCATACTGTTTGGTTAAGCTGTTATGAGGCTCTTTTAAGATTCTCTCAAAGTCATCTGAGGTTAGAGCTGAAAGTTCTACTCTGATTGGAAGTCTGCCCTGCAGTTCAGGAATCAGATCAGAAGGTTTTGACATCTGGAATGCTCCTGATGCAATAAACAGAACATGGTCAGTTTTCAGCATGCCATATTTTGTGTTGACTGATGAGCCTTCAATCAGAGGCAATAAATCACGCTGTACACCCTGACGTGAAACTACACCCCTGTCTACGCCACCTTCCTGACAGATTTTGTCGATCTCGTCGATAAATACGATACCGTTGTTTTCTGCAAGCTCGATTGCTCTAGTTCTTAAATCATCATTTTGTGTTAGTTTTGCGGCTTCTTCCTCCAGCAGGATCTTGAAAGCCTCACTAATCTTCATTTTTTTTGTGGTTTTCTTTCTAGCATGCATTGAGTCGAAGATTGACTGAAGCTGATCATTGATCTCATCCATACCAGGAGCGCCTCCGATTACATTTACCGTTGGACTCTTGTCGGAGATTTCAATTTCGATCTCTTTATCATCAATTTCGTGTTCCCTGAGTTTCTTTCTGAACATCTGTCTGGCAGAAGAATTGTTTTTTTCTTCTTCTGTAGCGCTTGGGTTAGGGAGCAGCGCATCAAGGATTCTTTCTTCAGCAGCATCTTCTGCCTTAGCCTTGTTGTGTTTGAAAGCTTCTTCCTTGACCATTTTCATTGAAACGTCAGCCAGCTCTCTGATGATTGACTCTACATCCTTTCCTACGTAGCCAACTTCGGTATATTTTGTAGCTTCAACTTTAACAAAAGGAGCTTTTGCAAGTTTTGCTAGTCTTCTTGCAATTTCGGTTTTACCAACACCAGTTGGTCCGATCATAAGAATGTTCTTAGGAACGATCTCGGTTCTTAAATCTTTAGAGATCTGCATTCTTCTCCAACGATTTCTCAAGGCAATTGCAACCGCTTTCTTTGCTTCTTTCTGTCCGATGATGTATTTATCTAGTTCGCTTACAATTTCGCGAGGAGTTAATTCTGACATCTTCTTAGTTCTCTAGAGTTTCAATAATATGGTTTTCGTTTGTGAACACACAGATATTGCAGGCAATATCAAGAGACTTCTTCACAATTTCAACTGCGGATAAGTCGGTGTTTTCTACAAGAGCTCTTGCTGCTGCCAAGGCATAGTTTCCTCCGGAGCCTGTTGCAAGAACATCATCGTCCATTTTTACAACATCACCGGTTCCTGTGATCATTAGTGAATCTTTTTTATCTGCAACAATAAGAATTGCTTCTAATTTCCTTAGAGCTCGGTCTGAACGCCATAACTTTGCCAGTTCAATACTTGCCTTTTCAAGAATTCCCTGATGTTCTTCGAGCTTCTTTTCAAACAGATCAAGTAAAGTAAATGCATCTGCTGTAGAACCTGCAAATCCAGCAATTACCTTTCCGTGAAATATTTTTCTAACCTTTCTGGCATTGCCTTTCAGTATTGTGCTTTGTCCCATGGTAACTTGTCCGTCTCCACCAACGGCCACGATTCCATTTCTTCTAATAGATACGATAGTTGTCATTTATAATCCTTATTCTGTTTCTAACTGGCACTCATCAACTAAAGATAATTGGTCCATTTTCTCAAATGTCTTAACAGCATTATCTCTTGAGTCAAATGGTCCTAATTTAAGAGTGTAAGTGCCACTTTTTTCTACAACAGATGAAATCAGACCTGCAGAAAAAGCCAGATTAGCCTTATGCTCAGAAGCTTCTTTCTGTGAGGAGAATTTCCCGCAATAAAGAAATGTTCCGTGATTAGTCTGATTCTTTTTTACTTCGTTGTCTTTCTCAGTTTTAGATAATTCATTTTCTGTATCTTCATATTCTTGAATATCAGCTTCAGGTTCTGTTAATTTCTGATTATTTTCAGGAACAGAAGCTTCTGTCTGAGGTTTGTCATGGATTTGTAAGGAGGTTTCATCAATAGTAGGATTTACTGCAACAGCATTATTGTCTTCAAATGACACTTCCTCATTTGCAGAGGAAACGTCATCAGGATGAAGCATCATTGTATTATTGTTCTGTTTAGATGGAACAAGCATTAGACAAATTAAAATAAAAACAAGTAAGCCAATTCCGCACACTGTTAGATTTTTATATTTAATTTTTGAATTCTCATTCTTTTTCAGCAGAAAAGCTAAGGCTTTATTATAGTAGGCCAATAATGCCTGTTTTAAATTGTCCACTCTTACATCTGCTCCATAACATTAATGCCTAGAAGACCAAGACCCTGTTTTAGAACTTTTGCGGTAACTTCACAAAGTGCAAGTCTGCTCTGCTTGGTTTCCATATCAACTGTATCCTTCAATACAGGGCATGCTTCGTAGAAATGCATAAATAAATTAGATAGTTCAAACAGATAATTACATAGTAGGTTTGGTAAAGCTTTGTTTCCTACGCTGTATACAGCCTCAGAGAAGGCCAGCAGTTTATTTGCAAGCTCCTCTTCTGCTTCACAGCTAATAATGATTTTTCCTGGTTTAATATCTTCTGCTTTGCGGAAAATAGCTCTGATTCGGCTGTATGCATACTGCAGATAAGGAGCAGTATTACCCTCGAAAGATAACATCTGATCCCAGTCAAAAATGTAGTCTGTTGTTCTGTTCTTGCACAGGTCTGCGTATTTTACTGCACCCATGGCTATATTATGAGTTACAGTCTCTTTGTCTGCCTCTGATAAGGTAGAGTTTCTGTCTGCAAGGAGAGTCTTTACTCTTGCTTCAGCCTGCTTCAGCCTCATCAAGAACATCTCTTAATTTTACAGTTCCGCCTGATCTTGTCTTGAATGGCTTGCCATCTTTTCCAAGCATCATTCCGAATGGACAGTGTTCTAATGAAACTTTGCTGTTGGTGTATCCTGCTTTTTCACAAATAGCCCAAACTGTTTCCAGATGCTGCTGCTGACGGGAATCTGTGAAGTAGAGAATTCTTGTAGCCTTAAGCTTTTCAACTCTGTACTTGATACATGCGATATCTGTTGTTGTATAGAGGTAACCACCGTCATTCTTTCTTACGATATTTCCTAAAGGTTTGCCTTCCTTGTTTTTAAACTGAGGCAGGTAAACAACAATTGCTCCCTGATCTTCCTGAGCTATACCCTTATTTAACAGATCCTCTACGACCCCTGGAAGCATATCGTTATACAGACTTTCACCCATAATATCTTTATCAGATAGGGTTACATCTAATCTGTCGTATAGTTTCTGATTCTGAACCATGGTCATTGTTACCAGCTTTTTCCACATTTTGCGGCAGTATTCATCACCACCTTGAA
The DNA here is from genome assembly GCA_900317105.1 of uncultured Succinatimonas sp. Classification (GTDB taxonomy): domain Bacteria; phylum Pseudomonadota; class Gammaproteobacteria; order Enterobacterales; family Succinivibrionaceae; genus Succinivibrio. The sequence goes on from ONFP01000142.1 coordinate 3,842, forward strand.
GCTGAACAACATAACTTCTTGCTTTTACAGCAAATTCTTCATCAGTGTCGTAACATTCCTTTGCTTCCCTGTAGAATGCCTCGAAATCAGATAAATCCATGCCTGCACCGGACTCATTCTCTTTTTTCTCTAGATAAGCAATGAGCATACCGAACTGAGTTCCCCAGTCTCCAATGTGGTTTGCACGAATAACATTATTTCCCAAGAATTCCAGAACTCTTACAACAGCATCACCGATAACTGTTGAGCGAATGTGGTGAACAGCCATTTCCTTTGCAACGTTAGGTGCTGAATAATCGACCACAATGGTGTCTGGATTGCTTATCTTTTTAACACCTAATCTTGCATCATTATTCATCTCTTCAAGAGCATCGGCAATTGATGCCTTGTTGGCAAAGAAATTAATAAATCCTGGACCTGCAATTTCAATTTTTGAGATGTGAGGATCGCTAGGGATATTATCAATAATATCCTGAGCAATCTGTCTTGGATTCTTCTTTAGAGGTTTTGCCAACATCATTGCAATATTTGAGGCAAAGTCACCGTGAGCTCGGTCTTTTGTGCGGTCAACCCGGATGTTACTCAATAACTCAGGTGTAATTGAATTGTCTTTATTTATTGATGAAATGCTTTCTCTAATTAATTTTTCAATAATCTGTTTCATAAATATCTGCGAACAGAAGCCAACTCTTTTTATAGGTTGGAGAATATTCGCACCTCTAGTTTTATTTCAATTGAATTAATTCTTGCTGCAGCAGTTATTTTATTCTTTCAGTTTGAATTAGGTCTCTGACCGCGGAGTCCTTATCCATTTTTATCTGATGAATGCTAATAACATAATGAAAATACTATGTTTTATATAACCGCCATCCCTCGATTTTTATTCACAATGACAAAGTCTTTGCCTGAATAAAGAAAATTTTTTGAGAAGAATACCATAAAATGCGCCTAGCACATAATTATTGGATCAACTTCAATTGCGAATCGTAAATCTTGAGACAAGCTTTTCCGTGAAACTATATTTCGAACTTCTGTTAAAAACATATTTAACGTTTTTCTGCTTATACAAGTAACCAGCATATGGAAATGGTAGCGATTCTGCTGTTTCTCCATTTTATCAGACATAACAGGAGTTAAAGCTAAATTCGAATAATTATAAGCGATCCCTGAAAGCTCTGAATAAAGCTGATTGAGGAATGAATAAGCATTAATACGTTCTGAGCTGTTGCTTAATATAAAAGCCTGATATGTATATGGGGGTAACATTAGATTTTTTCTAGTCTTTAATAGTTCTTCCGCTATATTTAAGTATGTACAATCAGGATTAATTAACTGGTTTATAAGCAGATTGTCCTTATGATGAGTCTGAATTATTACTCTTCCTTTCTTGTTTCCTCTACCTGATCGTCCTGATACCTGTGTTAATAACTGGGCTGCATTTTCAAGTGATCTGTAGTCGTCAGAAAATAGAGAAGAGTCAATATCTAAAATACCGACCAATGTGACATTGGGAAAGTCATGCCCTTTGGCAAGCATCTGGGTCCCAATCACAATCTGAGATTTTCCTGATGTTATCCTGTTTAATCTGGTTTCAAGCTGTGTTTTGGAGGTAACGACATCTCTGTCTATTCTTTCAATTCCTATGTCTGGGTATCTGGTCTTTAGATATTCACTGACCTGTTCTGTTCCAAACCCCTGTTCAAATAAGGCCTCACTGTGACATTGAGGGCAGATGTCAGGAATTGGAACAGTATTTTCACACATGTGGCATTTTAATCTGTTAACACCCTTGTGTACGGTTAAAAGGTTGTCACAGTGAGGACACATGAAAACATGTCCACAGTTGTGACATACCAGATGATGAGCATAGCCTCTTCGGTTAAGAAACAGCATTACCTGATTGCCTTTAGCGGTTTCTTCTCCGATTTCCTTTTCAAGAGTTTCACTTACACCTGTTTTCAGACCATCGGTTAATGGTTCACTGGCAATGAAGCTCCTCCTGCTCTGATAGTTAAATCTAATTTTTTGTATAAACCTTTTTTTACATTAAAAATAGTTTCAAGACTAGGTGTGGCAGAACCCAGAACAATAGGGCAGTTATTCTGTTTTGCTCTTATTATTCCAAGAGAGCGCGCGTGATATCTGAATGTGTCGTTCTGTTTGAAAGAGGAATCATGTTCCTCGTCTATAATAATGAGTCCCAGGTTTGGAATAGGTGTAAATAAGGCAGTTCTGGTCCCTATTAGTATCCCTGATTTACCACTGGCCATATCTATATAAGCATCCAGTCTCTCTCGGTCAGATAAAGCAGAATGCATTGAAGATACAGGGACGTTGAATCTTCTGTAAAATCTGTTGAAAGTCTGAGGTGTTAATGCTATTTCTGGAACTAGAACTAGAGCAGCTTTTCCTTGTTTTAATACTTCTTCAATAACTCTTAGATAGACTTCGGTTTTACCTGAACCGGTAATACCATTTAAAAGAAAGACTCCGAATTCTTTTGTACTGGATATGGAAATAATTGCATTTTGCTGTTCAATGTTTGGTACAGGAGGAGTTTCCTTTAAAATAGGTAAATCTGTATCTGTAAATTTTTTTTGTTCTGTTTCAAGTTCGGTTAGTTTTGCTATACCTTTTTTTACTAGGGCGTTTTCTGTCTGACTTGAAACCCCTCTTTCTCTTAGTTCTTTTCTTTTTACAGCTCCATTTTTTAGAACATCTATTAGTTTTAACTGTTCTTCTGAACGTATTTTCGATAATGTTTTATTATCTGGTTCTCCGCAGAGTTCAAGTGCAGGGATACTTTCATAGGCATATGATTTTCCGTCTCTTAAAAGTTTAGGCAAAGCAACGTTATAACACTGTCCTAGAGGATACTGATAAAAAGCACTTCCAAATTCCAGAACTTTCTGTATGTCCTTGGAGATGAAGGAAACTTTATCTAAAAGCTTCGCCTTTTTGAGTTTTGAAAGTGGATGTTTTATTTCAGGATTAATATCTGTGATTATTCCAATACTGTTAGAACCTGAGAAATTAACTTCAACTCTTGAGCCAACACACTCAGGTCCGATAATTCCATCTATTTTATATGCGAATTTCTGATGCAGAGGTCGGTTGATCACGACATTAACAAGTGTGAAGTCGGAGTATTTCATAATATAAGGACATTAGACTCTCAAGTAATGATAATGAATCCATTTTATCACGCAAATAGCGGTGGTATAAAACACAGTTCTTTCAAGATGAAGGTCTGTAGAAAAGCTTTTATATACAGATTTTGACGTTATAATCTACTGAAAATTAATGAAAATAACACTTGCATAAAAAAAATTAATTTACTATCATAAGCCACCGTTTCTATTAATAGGCGTGTGGTATTCGACGCAACCGCGGTTGAAAGCGCGACACGCAATGAGGTTCAAATGAAAGAGAATATTCATCCAGAGTACAAGGAAGTAAATGTACGTTGCTCATGTGGTAACACTTTTAAGATCCGTACTACTGCAGGTCATGATTTAAGCTTAGATGTTTGCTCTAAGTGCCACCCATTCTTCACTGGTAAGCAGAAGATCGTTGATACCGGCGGAAGAGTTGAGGCATTCAAGAAGCGTTTCGGTGGTATTTCATCACTTGCTATCAAGCACTAATAGTGAACGTTCAAGCATTATGAAAAAAATAGCCTTCGGGCTATTTTTTTTTACCCTCCAATCATCTACACGACATCATATTCCCTTGTTTATCCTATTTTCACTGTTCAAAACTTAATTCAGCGGACTTTTCTTTGTTAACAAAATATTAAGAATAAACGAAAAAATTATTCAAATTGTGAATTTTCTATAAGTAAAAAAAATCGTACATGCTAGACTAATCTATGAAACGGTCGGGGAAATTTATATATTTGAACACTCTTCTTTCCCTTGATAATAATCAATGGCTATAAGGAAGATTACAGCTTTCTCCATTTTTATTTTTTATGTATCAACTTTCTGTTTTTACATACAGCAAAACAAACAATAAGAGGTGGTTATTGTGTCACATGATGCTAAATTATTACGCGAAAGAGCCTTAGCCTATCATGAGAATCCTGTTCCAGGAAAAATCAAGGTAGTAATTACAAAACCAGCTGAAACAGCAGATGATCTGACCTTAGCTTATAGCCCAGGTGTTGCAGAACCTGTCCGTGCTATTGCTGATAATCCTAACGATGCATACCGCTACACAGGAAAGGGAAATTCTGTAGCTATTATTTCGAATGGAACCGCTATCTTAGGTTTAGGTAATTTAGGACCTCTAGCATCAAAGCCTGTTATGGAAGGAAAGGCTTTGTTATTTAATCGTTTTGCTGGTATTGATGCTATTGACATTGAAGTAAAGCATAAAACTGTTGAAGATTTTATTACAACTGTTGAGTGTATCGCAGACACCTTTGGAGGAATTAATCTTGAGGACATCAAGGCTCCAGAGTGTTTCCTCATTGAGCGTGAACTTCAGAAACGCTGTCAGATCCCTATTTTCCATGATGACCAGCACGGTACCGCAATTGTTACAACCGCTGGTATTCTAAATGCTGTCGAGTTGCAGGGTAAGAAGATTGAGGACTGCAAGATTGTCTGTGTAGGTGCAGGTGCTGCTGGTGTAGCTTGCTCTGATTTGGTTTTAGCCTGTGGTGCTAAGAAAGAAAACTTCTTCATGATTGACCGTCATGGTGTAATTCGTTCTGATAGACCTCAGTACAACAACGGTGAAAAGCCAAGATTTATTAATGATGCTGGTCCTAAGACTCTATCTGAGGCAATTAAGGGAGCAGACGTTATGCTTGGTGTTTCAGGTCCAGGTTTGGTATCTGAGGATGATGTTAAGAGCATGGCTCCAAATGCCGTTATTTTTGCCTGCTCTAATCCTGATCCAGAAGTTGACCCTGCTTTGGTTGCTAAAGTTCGTCCTGACATCATTATGGGTACAGGCCGTTCTGATTATCCAAATCAGATTAACAACGTTCTGTGTTTCCCTTATCTGTTCCGTGGCGCTTTAGATGTTCGCGCAACCTGCATTAACGAAGAGATGATGAAAGCAGCGATGAATGCCTTAAGAGATTTGGCTAAGCAGCCAGTTCCTCCTGAGGTTGTTAAGGCTGCAATGGTTGATCATCTTGAATATGGTCGTGACTATCTGATTCCAAAGCCAATGGATCCAAGATTGAGATCTCAGGTTTCAGGCGCAGTGGCTCGTGCTGCTGTAAAGAGTGGGGTTTCTCAGATTCCTCTTCCAGATTGCTATAAATAGTAATTTCAGTTTTAATTGCTGATAAAGATAATCCTCTCAATTGAGAGGATTATTTT
>ONFP01000143.1:0-3455 GCA_900317105.1 uncultured Succinatimonas sp.
TAGTTAAAGCGCAGAGTGTTGGCAAGATTTGAAGAAGCAAAAAAGTTGTCCAGCTTAAAATCGGTGAACATACCGTAGCTGTGTCTTTTAAGCTTCACCTCAAAGGCATCGATTTTGTCGGTTATGCTGCGGTAGTAGGTGCCTATGTCTCCTGTAAATCTGGTCTTTGTACTTCTGTAGAAGGGATTTTCCAGATACACATCTGCATTGAAGATATTGCCGTGAATATCAAGGTCACGGTATTCTCCGCCTAGCTCATAGCTTGAATAGGACAGGTCGGTACCTAAGACATTCAGATTGGAATTTACAGGGACACGATAGTCAAAGCTGAAATTGTTCTGCTTATTATCAGTGGTGGCTAAAAGCAGATTTGACCTGTCGGCATGATGGGAGACATCATTGCAGGTTAAAACTCCTACAAAACGGTTCTCTCCGGTAGTCTTATTGCCATAATTGTCATAGAAGGTCTGAAAGGAGAAACGTTTCTTTGGCTTTACATCTAAAATCAGGTCTGCCCCATTGTTATTTGAATTCTCAAAGAAGCCAGAGACATCAAAAACATTCAGGTCACGAACCTTTAAGAGAGAATCATTAAGCTCAGTGGAGTTTACAGGGCGATTCTGCAGCTTTCTGGTTTTCTCGAAGATACGATAGATGGTGCTAAGATTTATGGAGCTTAGATTTCTTAGCTTTATCTCATTGAGTCTGGTGGTCTCAACTACCACCTTAAGCTCTCCGTTGTGGCTCTCCTGTTCAGGATAGAAGGCCTGAGCGGTTAGATAGCCGTTGCTCTTGTACACTGCAGTAAGTGCATTCAATAGATTCTGAAGAGTCTTAACGGTGATTTCCCTGCCCATATATGGTTTAAGCACTGCATCAAGTTCACCTCTGCTGAGTTTTGCAGTTGATTTGATTTCAACATTGTTCAGAGTCTGAGCACATACAGTGCCGGTAAAAACGAATAATCCGGCCAGAGCAAGATTTAATAGAAATTTTTCTTCTATTTTTGGGAGAAAATGTAGTGCGTTTGTAATAACTATTAATCATGCTTATGCTAAAAAATAGCTCAATTTCTTGCAGTTCACAGAACCTAAATTAGAAATTCTCGCGAAATTATTTTTCAACTTTCTTGTACAAGGTAATCTGACGTTTGTCCTTATCGCCATTGAAAACGCACGCGATCTGGATTAACTCTCTGTCTCCAAGATTTTCAAAACCATAGCGTTTTTCAATAATCTGTTGCTCCGCATCCTCAAGCTTTTTCTGTTCTTCACTATTTATATCCGTGTATTTCAGTTCAAGTACAACTCTGCGCTTTGGGAAGTTTACAAGAATATCACTTCTGCCTCTGCTGTTATGTTGCTCGACTTGAACATCATGATTCTTGCCAATCAGATAGACCTGCAGCAGTGCTCTTAGAACAGACTCATTATCAACAGGATATTTATCATAAGATAGGGCTGCTAATACTTCATTGAAAAGCGAGATAATATCTTCAACAGAGCCTTGTTCAAGAACATAATTTTTACCGGTGGAATATGGAGAAATATTCTTCTGAAAGACTTTTAAACTTAAAAGTCTGAATAGAGCAGATTTAACTTCTAAATTTGCCGCACCAAGAATCACGTTATCATTAGGATCAAGGTCTGATTTTAAAGTTAAGTATCCGGTCTGACACATCAGAACATTTTCATTAATATCAATCAGAGAGGTTGGGTTCGCAAAATCGTTATAAGGAATTTCAATCTCTGAGGTCAGAAGATTCTCTATATTCAGATTGTGTGATTCCATATAGTTCATAAGAATAGATGGAAGACCACCAACTTCGTACCAGTAATCTCCGAAATATACTTCTTTATCGGAAACAATACTATGAAGAAAATTATTAACAGAATAGGTAGAGAATACCTTATTACGATATTTTCTATCAAAGCAGTAACTATCATAATGCGCTGCCATTCTATCGATGAATTCTTCGCAATCTGCATCTGTTACCTTATCGGTTGATTTATTATTCTCGTAAGATACGCCGAGTCTTAGGTAATCAATATAGAATTTTTTTATTTCATCTCTAGTGAAACCTATCATGTTAGAAAAGGCGTATTCATAGCTTAAGTCCATAATATCTGAGCCAACAGAAAAGATAGAAACATCTTTGAGGCGAGTTACTCCAGTAACGGCCATGAATTTAATCTGCTTTTTGCCTTTAATAGCGCCATAGAAATCTCTGATACAGATTCTGAACTTCTCATAAAGTTCTGGATTGTTAATATTGGCTGTTAGCTGACGATCATATTCATCAATTAGCAGAACCAGTTGCTCACCATCATTCATAGCATCAAAAAGATTTGATATGTAAACATTCGGTTCTTTATCATCAAGAACATCTTGTATTTTTTGAGCTCTGGCGAATTTATAGATAGATAAACAAAGCTGTCTTTTAAATTCAGATAAATCTGTTGCAGAGTATTCAAGAAAACTTAAATGAAGAACGGGATACTTCATTTGATCCCATTTGTCATAAATCCATGTTCCCTTGAAATAAGGATCAACTCCTTTTTCAAAAAGAGTTCCGATGGTGTTTAGAGTCAGAGACTTACCGAAACGGCGAGGACGTGAAAAGAAAACTCTTTTATAATTTCTTGTAAGATTATAGATATATTCAGTCTTATCTACATAGATATAATCACTATCTAAAAAATCTTCAATGTTTTCTGACTGAGCAATATTTTTCATTTACACGACCTATCAACTGATTTCAATATGATAATTATATCATTGATGACTAAACCTAAGATAAACACAAAAGTAACACTATAAATTTTGATCAAAAAGATCGGTCATATATGATTTCAGATCGATCTTTTGAGGTACTGTTACTCCCAATTCCTCATAGCAGGTCCTAACCTGCTTGTTTGCCACCTCAACATATACCTGCTCAGAGTTTTTGTCTCGGAAACACATTAGTGACTGACATTTACCAATCATTGCTGAAAATGAGTATACTGAGCCTTTTCTTATCTGCTGAATTTTGCTTCTTAAGATGGAATCTATAACATCACTGAGGATTTTTCCTCTTACAGTCAAATCACTCCATTTACATAAAGGCAGTAGCTTCAGGTACTCTTTATCCGTCTTAAAAGCGGTTTCAATATTGGTTCTGCAAAAGTATTCATCAAGCATCTGAGCTGGTGTTTTTAGATAATTGGCTATACGTACAAAATAGCCGAATTTAACCTCGTACCAATTCTTTTCCCAATTTGTTGTAACTCAGAACCACCATTAAATTAAAACTTTCTCAGTTTCGCCTTTGAAAGCGAGAGCCAATGCTTCGAATGCATTTATGCCATGCTTCTTGGCGGTGCTGAGATAGGATGTAATCTTGAGGTAGGTCTGAGCTCCTCCCTTTGTACGAAAACATCCTGAAACCTTTGCTTTAGTCTTTACATTGCGTA
>ONFP01000143.1:3475-4270 GCA_900317105.1 uncultured Succinatimonas sp.
TCTCTCCGCCTGATTGTTATCAAATGGAACCAGGAAATTATGTATAAACAGACACACCGAATCCTTAAGCTTAATCAGCCTGTCTATTAAGGCTCTTTCCTTGCCTTTCTTCTTTTTTCCTCGTTTTTTAGGCTCTATCTTATCCGGAGGAGGACATTCCTTCTCTGCATAAGCCATGATTTCGTCATATTCTTTCCCAAATACTTTTATAAGATTCTCGCTTAACGTGATTTTGCCTTGTTCTATAGCCATTTCCTTGGCGGTTTTCATGGTTATAAGCAGAGTCTTGAATCTTTCTGTCCATACATGAGTCGGATTATTCTCAATATTGGCTATAAGTTCTCTTAACAGATGAGCGCAGCAGACAGCATGGAGAATATCTTTGAATTTCCAGTAGGCGCCCCAGCAGTCACTTCCTGGCCGCGTTTCTTATTGACGGTAAGGTAGGTGTATTTGTCATTCGAGGAGTTATGTACCCACTGTGTAGAGCCTTCGACTCTGACACCGGTTTCATCGAAGTTAACAACAGAAGAGCCAATCAGGAGTTCTTTGATTTTCTCTACTATCGGTGTTACCTTTTGTCCGCATTTTTCTACCATTGAACAGATAGTTCCCTCTGACAGAGTTACATCAAACATACCGTCAATGATATTCTGAATTCTGTCTGTACTTACTGCACCAAAGGAGTTTAGAAGGCCAGCCATTGCAGTAAAGGTATCTCCATACTGAACATAGGCTTTAACCTCTTCAGGGAATTCTCCTTTCAGCTTACTTTCTCCACATGGACAGGCTACT
>ONFP01000105.1 GCA_900317105.1 uncultured Succinatimonas sp.
AGGTAAGAAATACGTCCTTGAACAAGGAACTGTCGAAGATATTATTAATCTTTTCAATGAAGTTTTAGCAGCCTTATCCTATGACAAATATCCGGTAAAGAATGAATCTGTTTTAAGATCTCTGCTACAGGTCTACCTGATTGGCAAGAATCATGATGTTCGAGTTGAACAGCATAACTATAAAGGCAGAAGTGATATTCTTGTAAACTTCCCTAAACGCAGAGTGGTTCTTGAACTTAAATACACGGACAAGGAAACAGAAGAGAAGGCAAAACTGGCTGAGGCTGAAAATCAGGTTAAAGAAAAAAGTTATGGTCTTGAGGATCTTGGTGACAGAGAACTGTTACAGATAGCCTGCGTATTTAATGGAGATAAAAATAAACGTCAGATTACCTTGTTTAAGACCGTGGAATTATAAGAAAATAAAGAACCAGGACTGACTTTTAAATGTCTTGGTTAATATTTCAATAGGTTTACCAATAAATATTGCAGATGCCCCTGAGCTATAGCCATGTAACGCTCAAAAAAATCAAAAGCATAAATAAGTCAGTGAGACGTAATCATGAAACTAATTGCACAGTCAGAGAATATTGAGAATATTATTGATAAAGATTCAATATACGTTGATAAGACAGAATATATTTACAATCTGACTAAAGATTTTGATCGGGTATTCATTTCTCGTCCTCGTCGTTTTGGTAAATCTCTAACTCTAAATACCATCGGAACTCTTTTTGAAAAAGGTGTTGAGCCTTATTTCAAGGGAACATGGATTTATGACAAATGGAAGCAGGATAAATATCCTGTTCTTCATTTGAGCTTTCTTGAATATCCTACGACTGATTTAGAATCATTTAAAACTAGTCTTTGTCAGCCAATTCGTGATTTTGCCAGACTCAATGGAATCGAAGGTTATACAGACGATAATGACCCCAATAATCTGATAAGAAATATTTTTACGGTTATGCCGGATAATATGAAGATTGTTCTTCTTATCGATGAATATGATCGACAGATGACAGCTAACATCAATAATCCAGAACTGTATGAAAAATTCAGAATCTGTATCAGAGATTTTTATGGAGTATTGAAAGGTAAAAGGCAGATTAAATTCATGGCTGTCACCGGAGTAACCCGTCTTAAGGATGTATCAATCTTCTCGGTTGGCTCTGATATTATGGATTTAAGCTATGAAAATGATTATTCCTCTATGATTGGCTTTACCCGAGATGAGATCAAGAAATTCTATGATGATTATCTTAAGCTAGGTATCTCTTATGAGAAAGAAAAATCAGCTGATAGTGTTACAAATGAGGAAATTGATGAGTTTGTTGACCGAATTGCTGATAATTACGATGGATTCAGTTTTGATGAGTTTCATAAGAATAAGGTATTCTCAACCTATTCTGTAAATGTTTTTCTTCAGTCCATATACAGAAAAAAATGTGTGGAATTTGGAGACTATTGGTATGACGTAGGAGGACTTCCATCTATTCTTATGAATTACATGGAGTCTCATAATCTTGATATAGAGAAACTGCTTAATTCTGAAATTTCAATTCCATACAACGATTTTAAAAATCCGACCTCTCTCATTGATATCAACGAGAATGTTCTGATGTGTCAGACCGGATATTTAACCTTAAAGTCCGAAATAGTTCCCGGATATGACATAACCTTAGGTCCTGCAAATAGAGAAGTTAAGTCGGCCTTATTCATGCTGCTAAGTTTAAAAATCTTTAATACCCAAACAGCAGCATTCTCATTGAAGAACAGATATCTTATTGAAAGAGGATCTGCAGATGAAATTATCTTCTTATTCAACGAGGTCTTATCTGCTTTATCCTATGATAAATATCCTGTTAATGATGAATCTGTACTTAGAGCATTACTACAGGTTTATCTATTAGGAAAGAATCATGATGTTCGTATTGAACAGAATAACAGCAAAGGAAGAAGTGATATTCTTATTAACTTCTCTAAACGCAGAGTTGTGCTTGAACTAAAGTACACAAATAAGGAAAGTGAAGAACAAAAGAAACTTGCTGAAGCAGAAAAGCAGCTCATTGAAAAACGCTATGGATACGAAAATCTTGGTGACCGAGAACTGATTCAGATTGCCTGTGTATTCAATGGAGAAAAGAATAAACGACAGATTACAATGTATAAGATTGCAGGTATATCAGAAAGTGAAAAACAGTAGAAGGAAATATGGAACACTAAGTTTATTAGCAAATATTTCCATGCTACGAATCAGCAAATGTAGCTTATTATCCCACTATTAGACACGGAAAAATGTATCAATAACGCAAATGAAAAAAAAGAAAATCTTCATTTCTCTGTTTTTCGATACGACTATTTGCCCGAGATATCACGGATTATAATTAAGAAATCAAGAAAAACAGCTAATCAGTTGTTTTCTTAAGTCCTAAATATTTAACCACTCCTGTAATCATCTCCATACGAAGATCACCAAGCTTTAGCTTATCTCTTGAAATAGGAAGCGGTCTTATAGCTTTAATAGTCATATACCCTAATCTGGTGGAATATATTCCGGCTGCAAGGCCCTGACCAACAGCAGCACTGAGTTTGGCAAAGGTTTTAGCACCGATGACATCTGCAATGGCATCCGTGGACAGATCAGCAATTCCGATAAACACAACATTACGTATAATCTTTCTGTAAAGCTCAAATCTCCCCCACAGTCCACAGTGATAGCCATAGACTTCAGCAATTTCACGAACCATACGCAGTGATCGAGCAAGAGAAAAAGCCATATCAAGCCAGGCAATCGGACTTAGAGCTACCACTACACCGGTTTCACGGGAGCGTTTTATTACAATGCTTCTGGCTTTCTCATCAAGAGGACTTAAGACTTCCCTTTCATAGATATCAAATATCTCCTCAACACTGAAGTTAGGCTTCACCTTCTTTAAGAAGCTTTCCAGATGAACCTTTGATTGAGCATCATTGGCACTAAACATCTTTTTACAGAGGGCAACTGCATCAGATGAGGTCCCCTGATGTAGAGTTCTCTCATAGCGAACTCTGCTCTCATAGGTATTCTTCAGTTTCCATACAGAGGATAGCTCTCTGAAGATAGAGAGAATAACCAGAAACAGTACAAAGGAAATACCGCCTGACCAGCACCATCCGGCGATAGAACTTTTCTCAAAGGCAGAGGAAATCAATTCATAAACTTGAAGCCCACCTATGGTAATAACTAGAAGCAGAAACATGAAGATAGGACTGGACCAGAATCTTGTTCTAAGCGTCAGCTCCTGCTCTTCATCAGTTTCATCTTCAAAAGGAACTGTAGTAAGCTCCTCAGATGGGATTTCAGCTGACTTTATCTCTCTGACACTAACCGCATCTTTTACATAGAAGCCCTTTTGAAAACTCTCATTCTGATCCTGCTCACTGGTATATTCTGAGGCAACAGTTTTCTTCTCATGAAGTTTCTCTTTAGGAATTTCAAATCCGGCCTTAAACTCACTCATAGCTTGTCCTTTAAAAGATAACTCAGCATTACATCCATGTTGATATTAGGAATTGGATCACCAGGATTCATAAGAGGTGGTGGCAGCTGTCGCATAATAAAATGCTTCTGAAAATCTGCCATGCTCTGCTCTGACCACTGTGATGGAACTGAGCCAGGATAAAAGTAGTTTTCCCCTTCTCTGCCAGTTGATAGCACCTGAGTATTTCTTCCCTGATAGTTAACCTCAAGACACTTTGTGGCAGCAATTGAAGAGAGTACCATATACTGACAGTTACTGCTCTGTCCGCGAATTTCATGGGAGGCGGAGGTTACCATGGAACGTAAAAGAGATAATAAATGTTTCTCCTCATCATAGGTAACCTGATCGGCTTTGGTGGCAGCAAAGATAACCTTGTCTATCTTTGGTGAAAATATCCTCTGCAGAAGATTATTCTCGCCATAGGAGAAATTCTTAAGTAAGGTTTCAAAGGTATCATTTACGTTTACAAAGGCTTCACGACCACCTTTTAGTGCTGCAAAACAGTCAATGAGAATCACCTGGCGATCAAGCTTTGAAAACATGGTTTCATAGAAATTCTCTACAATCTCCTTCTTATAGGAGTCATATCGTTTTTTCATTACTCCATAAAGAGAATCCTTTGAATATGAAGAAGGAGCCTCCCACAGCCATGGCATAAATTCAATAATCGGAGCTCCTAAAAGATTTCCCGGAAGCACCTGACGGCTTGGGACTATAAGAGACATTCCTGCCCTTTTACACTCTAAAAGCCACTGTACGTAATGCTCTACACTTTCCTTTAGGAGACGTGGATCAGGAGCTTTACATGGGTCAAGTCTGTCTTTTAAAGCTAAAAGAGTATTACTCTTTGGAATAATTGAAGAGAGTTTTCTAACCTGAGATAGCATCATGCTGCTGAAATCCTCATAGGAGAGGTCCAGCAGCACTAGATCAATAAGCCATTCTCCAGGATAATCCCAGATATCAAGATAAAGACTGCGATGCTCTCCTGGCATCAGAAGACGATTTTCCTTAAATCTTATTTCAAGTCGGATTTCACTGATATTATCAGTGGCAACCGGCCAGAGAGGCTCAGGATTTACCAGTCCATCGTAATATTCATGATAAGGAAAGGCAGGAACAGATAAATCATGATTTGGAGCAATACCTCCGTAATAGATTCCGGATTTCTCGTATTCAGAGAATCTTGGTAATTTTTCAGAGGAACCTTCATTTCCGAAGTTTAAAATGGTATTTACTAAAGAGGTTATAAACGCAGTTTTTCCTCCTCGGGAAAAACCGGTTACTCCAATCTTTATCTCTTTATCAAAGAGACGGTTTACCCCTTCATTGATGCTGTCTGAAAGCTCATCAAAAAGACGATCAACGGTTTTGATGGGATCAGAGAAAATGCTCATTACAGCTCCTGATGTTTTATAATCTGTTATCTTCTATTTGTATTATAAAAGAAAAAGATAAGAGCTGATTTATTTATTCTTAATCCTGTTTTTCGAGTATGAACAACTTAATAAAGCAAAGTGCGTGCCCTGTTTTAAAACAGTTGTTGAAGAAGCCTTAATATTACCAAATCTAGCATTAGCAAAAGCTGAATCAGTTTTATTTGAATACAGAAATATTCTTTTGACTGTTTTAAGAGGTATTTTAAATAAATTTTTTTTCATGCCTAAGATCTTAAGAAATTAGGCTAAAACCTTATAAAAATGCGTTTTGTATAACATCGCATTTTAGCTCTTTAAAAATCTGTATTCGATGTATTCCTGAAATCGCATATATATGCGGATGCAAAAATTTCTGATTCTGAAGTTTTAACGTGGAATTTCACTATG
>ONFP01000145.1 GCA_900317105.1 uncultured Succinatimonas sp.
CAATATATCCTCAATGCTTAAGGCTGTTATCACTACTGAAAAGGGAAAACGAAATGCATTGATACTGCTTATACTGTATGAATGTGCTATGAGAGCCTCCGAGCTAACAGCTTTAAAGGTAAAGGATGTTATAAACATCGACGGTAAATCCAGGCTTAATGTAATGGGGAAAGGAAAAAGGCAGCGTTACACGCCAATCAAGGAAGAAACCTCAGAGATGCTTAAGGCTTATCTCAGAGTATTCCATGAATCATCGTCACCAGATACGCCTCTTTTTTACAGCATACGCAAGGAAAAACCCGTAGCATTGACTGTTAAGACCGTAGAGACAATAGTAAATCAGGCAGCAGAGTTAGCTCGTGAGCATGATCCAACCATCCCCAAACGAGTACATCCTCATGCATTTCGTCGTAGTAAGACTACAGCTCTTTATCAAAAGGGAACGCCAATCGAGATAGTCTCTTCATTTATTGGACATTCCAGTACGGAAACGACCAAAATCTATACGACCCCATCAGAAGAACAGTTAAGAAAAGCCATGGAAAAATGCGGCTTTCCTGACGAATGGAAGAATGCTAAGGCAAACTATACAGAGGATGATCTGAAAAAGAAGATCGTTGCCTGTGGATTGACACCATAGCCAAATAAAACACCACATTTAGAGGTGCTGTTTGGCTTTTAAAAGCCATTCTGCGATATAATCTCGTGTTTTCTAAAATGTGGTGTTTATCATTAAATACGAGATCTCGTATTTAATGATCAGATACACGAGGAGCAAAGCCTGCAAAGGAGGCAAAATGTCTTGAATTAGGAAAGTCATCCGGATTTCCTATTACCGCATATAGAGTAACTGCAGATACTTGAATTAGGAAAGTCATCCGGATTTCCTATTACCGCATATAGAGTAACTGCAGATAAGACTCCTATACCTGGTATGGTCATAAGATTCTGTACTGTTTTGTTATTCTTTGCGTACTGTTTGAGGTAGAGATCAATCTGCTTAATCTGTGTTTCAAGTGCATCACGGTTTGCTTTAAAAGGTTCTGCGATCATCCTGAAATTACAAATTGCCTCAGAATGATTCTCCTCAAGGGATAACTTCAGCTTATCGGTAGCCGCATCTATCTTTGCCGCTCCTTCGCCACAGATTTCTCCTAACTCATAGAGCATTGCTCTTTGTGCATTCAGTGACTGTGTCTGCTGTTTTATGAGCTGTTCTCTGGCTGCAAGCAGATTCATCAGTGTCTGATTCTCTTCATTCCTCGCACTTATGGTTCTTACAGAGGGACAGATTGTTCCTTTGAAAATCCCCAGAGCATCAATCTTGTCTGTTTTCTGTAAGCCCAGAAAAGCTCTGATTGAAGCTGCAGGCATGATTCTGTACTTATGTCCAAGATTCTCAATAAATCTTGCCCAGTAATTACAGCCACCGCATGCTTCAAATCCAACCATCAAAGGTTGACTGACAGGAGGATTATTTAGAAAATCTAAGAAAGCTTCACGAGATAAGGCCTTGTTCTTAATCTTTTGCTTATCGGTTAGGTAGCAAACCTGAAATACTCTTGCTGCCAGATCAACGCCAACAGGAACATATCCCTGAGATATAAACATTGAGTACAAAGACAGCTCGCCTTCGTTAAGCTTTTGAGAATTGCCTGCCATTGAATAGCTCCATTGTTGTTTGTTAAACAATCACACTGTTCAATTTAAAGATTCGGCCTAGGATTGAAACTTAAGACTGAATAATGCGGCTCAAGGAAGTACCGTTCATTTTTTTCCTTGTCACCACATCATTCGCATAGTCATCGCTACTATGACCTCGGCTGACTTCTTGTCATTCGTTGTTACTACGGTTTCCCGCTGACAAGACCTCCTCAGGTAAGAACATTATCTTTCACTCCATCAATCCGCCATCTCTACATACTAGGTTCCGTCTAATTATTGGACTTTGAGTTAACTTGCACCATTATCCACCTAGCACGCCTGTAGATGATTTCTGTTCGTCGGACCAGAGATTTGCTATCCACTTCTTTCAGCTATCACGTCACCGTGACCACCTTGCGGATTTGCTAAGTCTTCCCATTAGCGGGCGACTTCGGGACTTACACCCTATAGATAATGCCCATGCTGAGCACACAAACCAACAAAAAGACCTGTTTTCATCTGAAAACAGGTCTTTTTAATTAATCAGGATATCCCTTCAAGTTACACTATAAACTTGTTAACTGTTTCGTCCATTCTTGAAGAAAGAGCACGAAAGTCATTGGTGATATTTTCTGCAGCTGCAGATGTATCAGCCATTTCTTTTGTGAAGTCTTTAATTGAAGACAGATGTGCAGACATATCCTTTGATGTACCGGTCTGCTGCTCTGTAGCTGCTGCAATCTGAGTGATCTGCAGGTTAACATCGCCAACCTTCTGAGTAATAACATCAAGAGTTGTCTGTAAATTACCGGCATTAGTTGCGATTTCATCCATCTTTGATACAGTATCAATTATAGAGTCGTTAGCTTTCTTAACATCATCCTTAACGGTGTTAATCTTAAAGGATATTTCTTTTGTTGCCTCTGCAGTTCTTACTGCCAGAGCGCGAACTTCATCTGCTACCACTGCGAATCCTTTACCATGTTCACCAGCACGGGCAGCCTCAATAGCAGCGTTTAATGCCAGCAGGTTGGTCTGACTTGCAATATCTTCAATGGTTGCGATGATTGAGTTAATTTCCTGAGTCTTTTCACCTAAGGCAAGAATAAGCTGAGCATCTTCTTTTGTCTTTTCAGAATGAGCTCTAATGTCATTTACGGTATTGGTAACAACATCCATGCCGTTAACTACAAGTCCCTTGGTTTCTTCAGATGCATTAGCTGCAAGTGAGCAGTTAGAAGAAATTTCCTGAGAGGTTGCAACCATTTCTTCTGCTGCAGAGGATGTGGTAATAAGCTTGTCTAAAACCATATTAGACTTATACTGAATTTCCTGAGAAGATGCTGTCATGTTTGTAGAAGATGTCTGGAGAACCTCTGAATCGTTCTTCATAGTGACAATGATTGAATGCAGATTATTAATCAGCTTGTTCATGTCAGCACCTAAATGACCAAGCTCGTCATGACCAATCTGAGGGATAGGATCTTTCAGGTTACCAGCTGCAATCTTTTCTGAAGCCTCTCCTAAGATTCTGATTCTTGATGTAATAGATCTTGCCAGAGCTCTGAAGAAGATAAAGTTTAGGAAGATAACAATTACGATGATTATTACATTTGAAACAGGTGATACGTCGTTTACAAGTTCTTCTGATTTTTCTCTTGAAACCTGATCAAGCTCTTTCTGGACGTCATCAACTAACTTATCAAAGGTATTTCCAAGTGGAACCAGGTAATCTTTAATAATTGAAGTACCTTTATCTACATTTCCTTCATTAACAGAATCTATAAGGATACTGCCAACGACCTTGTCATAATCAGCGATGGTCTTTTTTAAACCGTCTAATTTAGAACCGTCTACAATACCACCCAAAGCAGTGATCTGCTTTTCCATCATGGACTTGTAGTTGGAGAATGTTGTTTTCAGGTTTGCCAGATCTGCTGGCTTTGCGGTAGGGTATTTAATTGCAGCAATACGGAATTCTTTAAAGCTGGCCTTCAGTTCTCCTAAAGATTCCTTTGCTGGAATAACCACATCGATAACTGATGCTACTGATTCCTGAGCGCCTCTTGCTTTTACAAATGAGCTGATGCCGACAAAAGAGAGCAACAGAAAACTACAGAAGGTAACGACAGAGAACTTCTGTACAATTGAAAATTTTCTAACTATATCCATAGATTTAACCTTCATTCAAAATTGAAAATAATAAAACCTCTTAACGGATGCTATGCATTTAATTGTGATAAATAATAAAAAAAAATTCCCCAACTCATTTAATGATAAATGTTTTTTAATTAACCTACTTAAAATAAAAGATAAAACTTTGAATGATGTAACAATGTTGTACAATATTTGCAAAAGTGTTATATCTGTAATAGTTATAAAAGCAGGATGCTAAGAATTAAAGATTGATATATGAAATCATACCCAGGTCCTTAAGAGATTTTTCTTTTAAAGCCTGGTTGGTTCACGATCTGCCACAAAAGTAATGGCAGATCTTTAATTAACAATCGATCTCGCTGAGATGGCTTTGAGCGTTTAC
>ONFP01000169.1 GCA_900317105.1 uncultured Succinatimonas sp.
ACCAAATTCATTAGACCAGATTCTGTATAAATATATACACAGGGCGGGGATTACCAATTTATCAAATCGCAAGCACGGTTGCCATGCTTTAAGATTCTCTCTGGCAACAAGAATGATCGAAAATGGAGCTGATATTAGGGAAGTTAAGGAAGTACTAGGTCATAAAGATAAATCAGTAACCTTTAACTACGTAAGACTTGATATAGCAGGACTTAAGAAATGTAATCTGCCGATGCTGCCATGTCAGTCACCATTTTATAGCGATTTGAAGGAGGTTAACTAACATGGCAAACCTCGGACGCTATTCTAGCAAATTTAAATCTGTCTGGGCCCAGGAAATTCTCGAATATCTTAAAATTAAAGACGCAACAGGTTTTAATATCTCTCCTATTGCCAATAACTTGCTTGCATTGGACAGATTCTGTAATGAAAAACAGCTGAAAGAAAAAATATTTACCCGTGAAGATGCAGATGCTTATAGATTAACACGCAATCATGAGGCTACTGGAACTCGTTATAAAAGAGTAAATACCGCAAAACTATTTTTTGAGTGGTTACAGTTACATGGATATCAGGTCACACCACCTCGTAATGTCTCTAATGGACAACATAGCTTTGTACCTCATATTTATACTGAGAAGGAATCTATCGCCTATTTTAAAGCAGTAGATACCTACGACTATGGTCAGTCTGGACGCTGTGCCATCATTATGCCGCTATTTTTCAGGCTTTTGGCCTGTAATGGATTAAGAATTGGTGAGGCATTGGCAATCCGTAAATGCGATGTAGATTTAGGAGCAGGAGTCATCAAGCTTAGAAAAACCAAGAACGGAGCAGAACGCTACACTATTCTAAATGACGATTTGCTTGCTTTGATGAGAGCCTATGCAAATAAGACCTTTTATCAAATTAAAGATCACGATGCGATCTTCTGGGGATTTACTGTATTAAATAATTGTATCAGTCAAAGCACAATTCACCACTATCACGTGGAATTTTTGCATAAGGCAGGAATTCCTTACAACGGAGAGAAAGGGCCTAGAGTCCATGACTGGAGGTGGACTGCCGCGGTTATGAGCTGCAAACAGCTTATAGACAATGGTATGGATATGCATACCTCACTGATTTACCTGGCACAATGGCTAGGTCATAGCGACTTACATTCCTGTGAATATTACCTGCGTTATGCAACAACTCTGTTTCCATATCTGTGCTCTAAACTTGATGATACGCTGGAAAAGGCTCTTGCATCACTGGAAGATACTCTGGAGGTACCTGAAGATGTTGACTGATTTCAATTTACACGTGCAAAAATTCTTTACAGAATATCTGCCTAAAGATATGGAATGCTCGCCTAAGACCATTGCCTCCTACAGCGAGACTTTCTCAATCTTTCTGAAATACCTGAGAGACTATGAGCATATTCTGGTTGAAGATATGACCATAGCTATGCTGACCAGAACTCTGGTGGATCATTTCTTACATTACCTTTGTGAAGTGAAACATAACAGTGCGGCTACACGCAACCAGAGAAAAGCCGCTATCGTCAGTTTCGTCAACTACCTTAGTTATGAAGTTGCTGTCTATCAGCAGCAGTATGCTGAGATTAAAGCAATCAAAATAAGAACGCTATTTCATCGGAGTCCTAAATTCCTAAGCGCAGAAGGATTGGAACTTTTTATTAAAGAAGTCCTTGCAGAACCTCGAAACCAGCTGCGTAACCTGCTGATTATATCTCTTATGGCTGGTGCGGGATTAAGAGTATCTGAAGTTATCAACCTCAGACCAAAAGATTTAAATCTAGGTGATCCAGCATCCATGGTTGTTATCGGAAAAGGCTCTAAACCAAGGACAGTGCCACTGCAAAAGCAGATCGTTAAGAAAATCATAAGTTATCTTAAGATGACTAGATTAGAACACCCTGCCAGAAGAGAAGAATACCTGTTTACGAATCATTTAGGTCAGCCAATTTCCAGACACGGTGTATATCATCTTGTAAAGAATTACGCTGATAAAGCAAGAAAAAAGACACCAGAGCTCATTCCTGAGGATGTAACGCCACATGTCTTAAGACATACATTTGCCACATTGAATATTGCTAAGGGAGTAGATTTAATCTATGTCAGAGATTTATTAGGACATAGCAGTGTGCAAACAACAGAACAGTTCTACATTGGTCATTACAAGAAAGTTAGGGAGGCGAATGCCGTATCAGAAAGTTTATCTAAACTAACAGAAAGTGAAGATTTTACAAGTTTAGAAAGGATAAATAACAAAAATGAGAATACATTGAATTTTCTAGAAAATTTGACAAAACGTAGAATTAAATAAATTGTTATGTTAAGAAAACAGATAAGAACTTTCGAAAAAACATGGAGATATCAAGACATCTCAACAATAACGTTTTCTTAACATAAATAGAAATTCATTTGTTGTAGGTAATAGACCGAAAGTAAATGGTTCAGAAATACAGGATGCGTTACCTTAAGAAGGAAAATTTATAGCAGAAAGATTGATCCTGCCTATAGGCAAATGATCCTAACCGAAGATATAATTGGATTAGCTTCCAATATATTTTTATTGTCTGGAAATGAATAAAAATCAGACAAACAATGCCTGATTAAACAATAAGTTATGATTAAAGTTCGGCAAGGGACAGCGCTAGTCAAAAAGTTTTACAAAATGATTGACATCCG
>ONFP01000062.1 GCA_900317105.1 uncultured Succinatimonas sp.
CGGTATCTTTCGATTTCCTCTTTTGCCTCTAATAACTTACCTTCAACAGCAGGCTTGCTGCCATCCTTTTTATGCAGGTATTTAAGCTCTAACAGGAAATAGTGTCCGTTAGGATAGGTATTCTTTACAAAGATATCAGCAAAGCCTTTGCCGGTGTAAAACTCAGTGTAGGAGCTAAGCATTTTCTTTCTACTGTTATTGATAATACTGTCACATATCAGCTGCAGTGCCATCTCTGTGAATTTTCCCAAAGACTGAGGATTAAGCTTGGTCTCTATCTGTTCTGTTATTATCTGTAAAAGAGGAGTTATATCAGCAGACTCTTCATACATGGAGGATAAATCTTTGTAGGCATCTGCTCTGTAGCCTATAGATAGACGGCAGTAGTCTAAAAACAGCTTCTCATAGACTTTATTTGGAATAACAAAGCTTGTAACTCCTTCTTCTCTGGATGCATCGGTGTCTATTGTCAGATAGCCCAGGTGGTAAAGCATAGATACCATCTGAGCTTTATCAAAATAATTGGTACTGTTAAGATTCATCTTGTCTGGGAGCTCTGTAACAATAGGCGCTTTGTTAAACATTGCCCTGACTATTTCCTCTCTGACATCATCCTCACAGAGATTCAGCATTCCCCTTAACTTGCCGGCATCGTCATTCAGAGATATTTCATTTGGATAAGGAAGTTCTCTTTCCAAAATCAGGCTTCTAAGATAGGCAAGACAGAGGTTTGAATTAAAAATTTTCTCTTTTGCTTTCTTCTCAAAAGCATAACCGTCAAAGTTCTCTTCCATAATCTGCATTATCTGTTCTTTGGTTATATCAGGTAGCACAGATAAATCTACAGTCTCATCAATAACTTCTGATAACTCATCATGAGTAAAACCTATCATCTCATTGAATAAAGAGATTGAACTGATATTCGTTGCAATATTAAAGCCCGAGGTTACAGAATCTAAAGAAACAGATGACACACCTGTGATGAAAAATCTGTCAGAAACAGATGACACACCTGTGATGAAAAATCTGTCTATAGAGCCAGATCTTGAGCCTCGGTAATACTTTTTTAATAAAGCATAGAATCTCTTGATGAGTCCCTCATGATCTTCAGCAGTTGAAGTTATATCTTTAAAGGCTTCCTTATCTCTGGTCAGAATCTCATTGGCAAAATGATCATACTCATCAATGATGACATACAGATATTCACCGTCTTTTGCCTTCTTTGTGAAATTTTCCAGAAAAAACTGCATTAAATCAGAGGCTGTTTTATAACGTGAATAATCCAGTTCTTCATCTGTCAAACCTTTATCGGGGTAGAACTTCGTAAAGTCTTTAATTGAACCGCCTACAGAAGAAAGAAATGTATAGTTAACATCTTCTGAATCAGAGGAAACATCAGAAAAATCAAAGTGGATTACGTAATAGGAGCTTGCAAGAGGAGTTCTGTGATCATAAATCCAGGTACCTTTGAAATTGTTTTCAAATTTGTCTTTTTCATGAATATCGTAGTAGCTGTGCAGCATATCTGCTGTAAGACTCTTACCAAAACGTCTGGGACGCAGAAATACAGGAACCTTGGTACCTGCATTATTCTCAAGGTAATCAATAAATCTGGTTTTATCAATGTAAATACCGTTACATTCTCTAATCTCTGATAGAGAACGCATTCCAACAATAACCTTTTTTAAAGCCATTACGAATCCTTATTCAAGAAAAATCATCAAAGGACATCTTCAAACTCTATGATCTACATAGGTTATTATACATTAAGAGGCCTTACAAACATGCTCTGCTGAATGGTTTTAAACAAAAATCATGGTTGCAGATCATTAATCAAATAACAAAATTATAAAAACAGAGTTAATTGTGACAAAGAAAGAAAAATATGAATAGCAAATACAGAGAAATACAGATGCCATGTGTGGTCAACATCTGTACAAGTAAAAAAGACTTGAGGATAATCAGTTTACAGACTTTAACTCAGAAGTGTCTGTTTTTTCGTTTTTCTGAACCAGACAGTTTCCGTTGGAATCACAGTTGGAAATGATACTGTTGACACCGAACAGATCGAACTGCAGGAAGGACTGATTCTGCATATAGCCAGTTTCAGAATATTTCTCATTATTCATTTCTGAATAGGCATGGAAATCATTGTTTAAGGAAAGACCGCTTTTTTCAAAAATGGTTGCAGCATATGATGAACTGGAAATAACTGCTGCAGCTAAACAAACCACCAACCCTTTCATGATAATCACCCACACATACGCTCAAAATTCTTCATGTATTTGAAGATTAGGTCAAAAACACGTAGTATCAAGAAGTTAATCCTAATAATGTGATTATCGTGCATATTTTTGCTAATTTTTTTTACAATAAGTCAAATGGTTATGGATTATTTTGGGTTGAGATCAAATTTTTGAGGTGAAGATTAGTCAAAAACATTTTTTTTAAGACTTTTTCTCAAAACTATGTTTTCAAAATTTAATTAAGATTTGATTAACGACAAAAATTTAGAGATTAGTTACAGGACTTTAATACAGATCACATTATTTTTGTTATCTACATGATATTTATAATAAAAATCCCTGGAGGATTTACTCTTCCAGGGACTGCATTTAGAATACCTGAATTCTATTAGAAGGTGTAACGTGCACCAACTGAGAATACGGTCTCACGAGCTGACTCAAGAACTTTCTCATCTTCAGCAGAAGCGCTTGAACCTGCGTTGAAACCAGCCTCGGTCCATACGTTGAAGTTAGAGTTGATAGCGTAATTTACGAATACAGGAATACGGCGAACGATTGCCTTGTTGGTCTTCTCGCCTGTAATCATGTTTTTCTTGTGGTAGAAGCTGTTCTCATAACCGGCAATTACTGATACACCGTTGTCGAAAGCATAACCAGCAGCTAACTCAAAACCATCGTTAACAATCTTCTGGGTATCAGCAGCATTTCTTAAAGCAGCGTGCTCATATAAAGCAGCTACGTAGAAGCCTGAATCAACGTTGCCCCAGGCAATAGATGCGTTAGCGTGCTTGAAGTTGTTGAAAGCGTTACCATTATTACCAGTTACATCATTGTCTGACTGGCCCTTAACATAGCTGTAACCAGCCTTGAATGATAGAGGTCCGAATACAACGTCATCAATGGTATAACCTAAAGCACCGTTTAAGCCACTGTCAATAGCAAACTTATCGTTACCATTGTTGAAGTACTCTGAATCAACTAGCTTAGCATTGTCCTGAGCAGTCTGAACACCGGCCTGAGCAAAGAAACCGTAGTTATTGAAAGTGTACTGTAACTGACCACCACGACGCTCACCGTTGTGCTTACCCTGAACATTACCAGCAGCATCCTCATAGATATCGGTAGCAGCTTCTACTGAGTAGGTTGAATCCAGGAAACGACCAGCCTTAACTAGACCGAACTCACCGAAATCAGCACCAACGTACTGATCACGAGCTTCAAAGTTCTCATGTGATGAACCATCGGTAGCATCCCACTGAGCATAACCGATACCAGAAACCCAGTCTGCTAACTGAGTCTTACCACCGATACCGAAACGAGCTGAATTCTGGATTGATGAATCCTTTTCAGCTGCCTTTCTGTGGTTTCCGTTGTAGAAAACTGACTGAACACGACCATCAATAGTTAATGAAGAACCGTCTTTCTCGTAAACAGTAGCTGCGTTTGCGGAAACTGCAACAGCGATAACTGATAATGCTAATAATGATTTTTTCATAATTAATTCCATAAAAACAAAAATAAGGCGTTAGCTAATACTAACTAACAACAAAATATTTTAGCGCAATAAAAGAGTTTTGCAATAAATATTTAAGCTAGATCACACACATAATATTAAAAATTGTAAAGTGATCAACTAATGGAGTGCTAAGAAAAGAGTTTTAATGGAAAAATTGAATGAGTTCAAAAATCCCCACAGATTTCTCTGCAGGGATCATAATAGATAATCTAATCAGATTAACTGATTATTAGAAGGTATAACGAGCACCTAATGAGAAGAAGTTCTTATCCTGTGAACGAGTGTAGTTAGCAATCTTGTCTGCATGGTCAGAACCAGCATTGAAGCCAAACTCAGTCCAAATATTGAAGTTTGAATTTAGCTTATAGTTAACAAACAGTGGAACACGACGGATCTGGTACTTGGTCTGGCCATTAGCGTTATTAAGCTCCCAGTAAGATACTTCGTAACCTAACAATGCAGATACACCGTTGTCAAATGCATAGCCAACTGATAACTCAAAGCCATCATTCTTGGTAGTATTATCGGTTGATGCAACAGCAGTCTTGCCTAAGCCATTGAACTTAGCATAATCGTAAATAGCTGCCATGTATAAGCCTGAGTTTAAATTACCCCAAGCTAAACCGAAGTTTGCATGCTTGAAGTTATCAAATGAAGCACCGGTAGCTGCGGTAACATCATTGCCATCCTGGCCCTTAACATAGCTATAGCCAACACGGAAATCTAAAGGTCCAAATACGATATCACCAGTCTTATAGCCTAATGCAGCATTAAAGCCTGAATCAACCTGCTTTGCATTGCCGCCAACCTTGCCTGAATCCTGAGCAGTCTGAACACCAGCCTGAGCATGGAAGCCATAGTTCTCATAGATGTAGGTTAACTGACCACCACGACGGTCACCATTGTAAGAACCCTGAAGAGTACCAGCAGCATCTTCATAGTGATCGGTTAAATTCTCAACATAGTAGCCAGAATCTCTATAACGGCCAGCCTGTAATTTACCAAACTCACCAAAATCAGCACCAACGAACTGATCACGAGCAGTGAACTGTGCGTTGTTTGAACCATCAGAGGTATCCCACTGAGCATAGCCATAGCCTGCTACCCAATCAGTAATCTGGGTCTTACCACCGATACCGAAACGTGCTGAATTCTTGATATTAGAATCATTCTGAGCAACAACTTTATTTGCCTTGTGATTTACACTGTAATAAACAGACTGAACACGGCCATCAACATATAGCTTAGTGCCATCCTTTTCATAAATAGTGGCGGCATTTGCAGAAGCTGCTACTGCAACAACTGCTAAAGCTAATAATGATTTTTTCATAATATATATCCCCAAATATTATCTGATAAAAAAACTGCAACCGTATAAAACGATTACACGCAAATTATCGCTCATATTTAAAATAAATATTTCGAGTTCATCACAAAAATAAAATATTACAGATTTCTAACCCTTTGTTTTTTTAAAAAAATTGATATTACTAGCAATTTTTTTAAGCTAATTATCTGATTTTCTAAGCAGATAATAAGAAATTAGAACATATACAATCATTTCTGTGAGTATATACAATAAATTTAAATTATTTTTGAATTTATATAATTAAGATATGATTATAAATATTCATTTTTTTAGGGAGATTGCATAAAAAAAATCCCCACAGATTTCTCTGCAGGGATCATCTAGTTTAATAATTCTAATCTATTGAATTAGAAGGTGTAACGAGCACCTACGCTAAATACAGTATGATCTACCTTCTTGCTATAGCTTGTTGCTGGGAAGTCATCTTCATGATCAGATCCTGCATTAAAGCCAAACTCAGTCCAAACATTGAAGTTTTCATTTGCTTTATAGTTTACAAATACAGGAATTCTCTTTTTCTTAGCTTTATTGCCATTTGTTGCTGTATCGGTTGAAAATTCATAACCTACTAATGCAGATACACCATTGTCAAATGCATAGCCAACAGCAAGCTCGACACCTTTTCTCTTCCAAGATTCATCTGTCTGGAAATCCATCTTTGCATACTCATATAAGGCAGCAGTGTAGAAGCCAGAGTCTAGATTACCCCATGCAACACCAAAGTTTGCATGTTTAAATTTATCAAAAACTTTACCTTGTGCAGTTGTAACATTACGTGCTGTTACATATCCTACATCACCATCTTTCTGTCCCTTTAAGTAGCTATAGCCGGTACGGAATGATAAAGGACCAAATACAACATTCTCAAAAGTATAGCCTAAAGCACCATTAAAGCCAGAATCAACAGCATATTTATTGTCATTGTTGATTCTTGCGTTATCCTGAGCAGTCTGAACACCTAACTGACCATGGAAACCATAGTTATCATAGGTATACATCATCTGACCACCACGACGCTCACCATTAAAGATACCCTGAACAGTACCAGCAGCATCTTCATAATGATCAGTTACGTTTTCTGCATAGTATGATGAATCAACGAAACGACCAGCCTGTAAAACACCAAACTCGCCAAAATCAGCGCCAACGAACTGGTCACGAGCCTCGAAATTGCCATGACCAGCACCATCAGCAACATCCCACTGAGCATAACCGATACCAGCTACCCAATCAGTAATCTGGGACTTACCACCAACACCAAAACGACCAGAGTTCTGGATTGATGCATCATGCTCAGCAGCCTTTCCGTGGTTTCCGTTGTAGAAAACAGCCTGAACACGGCCATCTAGAGTTAATGAGGTACCGTCCTTATCATAAACGGTAGCTGCATTTGCTGATGCTGCTACAGCAACAACAGCTAAAGCTAATAATGACTTTTTCATAATATAAATCCTTATAAATTCTTTAAAATATATGTAACCGTTTAACCGGTTACATTACTTAGTTTACTTAAAGAAATTCTAAAAACAACTTTAAAAATCATGAAATTAAAAATATTTGTCGTTTTATCTGTTTTTTTTATTACTCTGTGATGAACTCAACATTTTTCTTAGGTAAAACAGCAAAATTTGAGGATTATTTCTAATGAAATAACAGATTCTTTATGAGCTTACCCCCATTAACTAATGAGATTTCAATCAATATTTTGTGAAGATAAGTTTATGTATAACGGCTAATTATCAGCTTAGATAGAGATTCTAAAATTATACAAAGTTGTTTAATAAAGTAAACAAACAAAAAATGTTAACTTCATCATAATTAGTAGTAATTTACGGACAGATCTGAAGAAAAATGTAGGTATTTACAAGGAAAAAACTTCTTTTAAGGAAGATGGATAGTTAAGTTATACGTACAAATGTGCATTTCTGATGAAGTATGTATTCACAGCAATTTTTGTTATACATGAAAATAACTCTACCAATTACATTGTATTTACACAAATTTTAGTTTTAATTCCTTTTATTGAAAGACCTCTAACCATTTATAATGGTAACTGGTTATGGAGATAGCTCATGAAAAGAATTGCTCAGTCAGAACATATCGAAAATTTAGTTCAAGATGATTCGATATATATCGACAAGACAGAATATATTTATAAGCTGACTGATCAATACGAAAGAGTATTCTTCTGTCGTCCCCGCCGTTTTGGAAAATCTCTTACCTTAAATATCATAGGAACTCTTTTTGAAATAGGAGTTGAGCCTTATTTTAAGGACACCTGGATTTATGACAAATGAAAGCATGATAAATATCCTGTACTACTTCTTAATTTTCTAAAATATCAAACTGGTAGCGTAGAACAATTTAAAGAATTTTTTTTCAAATAAAATAACGGAAGTTGCAGATAATTTTAATCTCAAGGGAAAAGTAAAAAGTAAAGAGCCAGATCTTGCCATCTCTCAACTATATTGCCTAGACAAACTGTTTAATAAAACTGCAATTCTGCCCTTTTTGTGAACAAGAACCGCAAATAGTGACCCTATTCATCTTGCCTTAATATAAAATTGTTCAGTTCAGATTTATTAAGGATAACAATAGGAAAATGGCTAATAAATACGGTACTACCTGGTGGGGAGAGAGATGGCTCAATGCACTCACAGGTATAGATGAGGAGAACAGAATTCCAAGAGGACTCTCCTACGCAAACTCAGACAAGGTATATGCACTTAATCCTGATATAAACCGAGGCGTCATAAAAGCCCGAGTTAAAGGAAATTATGATCCGTTCTATTCTGTTAAAATCGAGTTACCACAGTTTACATCTCAGGAGAGAAAAGCCCTTTTAGACGCCATAGCAAAATCTCCAGTAATTCTGGCAAAGCTCTCTGCCCGAGAACTTGCTCCTGAAATTGAAGAAGAAGCATCAAAACTAGGAATCAATATCTTTCCGCGTAAATGGGATGACTTAAAGTTCAAATGCTCCTGTCCTGACTATGCTGTCCCTTGCAAACACATAGCAGCAGTAATCTACAAATTCAGTCAGGAGATCGATGCTAATCCTTTTATCCTCTTTGAACTCAAAGGACTTGATATAGTAGCAGAGCTTAAGCGACTCAATATCAATCTTGAGCAGGTAGAACAGACGGAAATGCCAAGCTGGAAGGAAATTCTTGAACAGCCTGGTTTGGACAAGATGACCTCAATTGAGGATCTGATTAAAGCCTCATATATAGAAATTCCTGATTTACTTGATTCAGTACTTGGACTTTTCAAACCTTCACCTGCTGGTTTTGTGGAAGGTGATCTCAGAGCCATTGTAAAAAAGTGTCTTATAAAGGCAGCAAAGCTTGCGGATAAACAGCTTAAAGATAAGACCGACCGTGATCTCCCAGAGTACAACGACAGCAATCCATTACTAACCATTGACTCCTGGGGCCGTAACCATTTAGACAAAACGTTATTCTGGACTATTCATCCTGTAGAGAACAACGGTGAACCACTTAAAAAGACACCTTTTGATCCAGCCTCAGAGAATTATGAGAATGCACCTTATTATGAAATGTTCTCGGGAACCATTGAACCTCGCAAAATTGAAGAGGCACCTTATGAAATAGAAGCTATGTATCATGCCTGGTTCATTGCAACAAAACTTGTGACAAAAGGTGCTGTTATCCCCCAGATCTACGAGCCGATTGAGGATTTCTTCTGTGTAAGGTGGATCCCAAGTATCATGTCCGATGAGGTTCGAAAAGTTGTCGATGAGGTTGGCAAAGCATTTCTAATATTCCCTGATTCAACCATCAGAATAGACCGCAGACCGGAGCATTTAAGTGCCAGCGTCTTAGGAGAGATTATCTTAAGCTTCTTTATAGAAAGCTATATCATTAAAGCCTTCACCACTCTTTATCCTGACAGCTATGACAATCAGTCAATTGAAATAAGCTCGGTATTCCTGCGTAAATTTGTTGATATTGAAGAGGATATTGCAGGAGAACGAGTAAAACTTGGTCTTGAGTCCTGGATCGCACCAATCTATCTTCAGAATCTTAAGGTACTGCCGGTGATTATTCTTGAAGACAGGTCCGCATTATCAAAACATACGCTGGATGCCATCATTGAAGAAGCTAGAGATGTAAAAGAAGAAGCTTCTGATGAAGAAGCTACCGATGAAGAGAATGCAGATAACAAGTACGTCGATATTGCAGCAGATGAAACAGATACCTCTCTGACAGCTCCTGTTGTTGATGATGAGATTGAGCTTCTTCCTCTTAGAGAAAGAACACTAAAGAAACTTTTTGCAAATAAGGACGGAGTATCCATCACCATGGGATTCAACCGTCTGGATAAAGCAGGAATTCCAGAGGAAGCCTTTATTCCTTTAACACAGATTCTGGAGAACAACGAGTACAAAAAAATAAGATTTGAGTGTCTCAGAACTGTTGCAAGATTAAGCTCAGTCTGCCCAGTTCTCACCGAACTTCTAGAAGATCAGAAAGGAGAAGGAATCATATCCTTAGACAGTCTTGCCGAGATCATTCTCTCCACAATTCCTGCCATGAGACTGTTGGGAGTAAAACTGATTGTTCCTAAGTCACTTAAGAAGGTTCTAACTCCTAAGTCAGCCATGACCATCGGTACAGATGGCAAATGGGATGAGAGTATGGGATATATGGGACTTGCTGATTTACTCAATTTCCATTGGGATCTGGCACTTGGCAATCACCCCATCTCAGAAGGTGAGTTTAATGAACTCAGAAAGCATGAAGGAAAAGTGGTACGCTTTAGAAATTCCTTTGTGTATGTTGATCCTTCCGTTACCTCACGAATTGCCAAAAAGCTTCTGACTGCCAACGCAACTCCAACCAAACAGAGACTGATGGCAGCAGCCCTCACAGGCCACTTTGGACAGAACAATGTTCAGATTACAAAAGAGCTGCAGTCCTGCCTTAAGAATATACTTTCTGAGAAGAGTATTGAGGTTCCGCCAACTCTTCAGGCAAATCTTAGACCATATCAGCAGAGAGGCTACAGCTGGCTTACCCGTAACCTGAGAACCATGATGGGATCAATAATTGCAGATGACATGGGACTTGGTAAAACTCTTCAGGTTATAGCTGCAATTGAGAAACTTCGCTATGACGGAGAACTTGAGGACAAGCAGGTGCTGATAGTGGTACCAACCTCACTTTTGGTTAACTGGAGCCGTGAGCTAACAAAGTTTGCCCCACAGATTACCTATAACATCTACTACGCAGAGAAGAATCTTAAGAACCATACCCATGTGGTAATCACCACCTACGGTGTTCTTAAAACCGAGCTTAACAACCTAAAAAAACTCAAACTGAGGCTAATGGTTATTGATGAGGCTCAGGCCATTAAGAACAACAAGTCTCAGGTTTTCAGGGCTGTTCGAGCCATAAAGGCAGACTCAATGATTGCCATGTCCGGTACTCCGGTTGAAAACAGACTTATGGAATACTGGTCAATTATGGATTTTACAAATCCAGGACTTTTAGGCACAACCGACAACTTCAAAAAGGAGTTTGCAGCTCCTATTGAAAAGGAACGCAACATTGAAGCAGTCAACAGCTTCAAGAGAGTCACTGCTCCATTTATCATGCGAAGACTTAAAACAGACAGGAGTGTTATTGACGATCTTCCAGAGAAGATATCAACAGACAAGTTCTGTACTCTGACACCACAGCAGGTAGCTTTGTATCAGGAGAAAGTCGATATCAGTATGAAGATTATGAAAAATGCGGATCCGAAGATTCGTGCCGCTGTTGTCTTAAATCTGATTCAGAGTCTAAAGCAGATCTGCAATGCACCTGCCCAGTTCTCAAAGGAGGATAAGTTCCAGGATGCAAAATACGCTGGAAAGATGGAAGTGCTATTTGATCTTTTAGATGAAATGAGAGAGAACAAAAAGAAAACTCTTATCTTCACTCAATTCAAATCCATGGGTGATCTGCTTCAGAAATGGATCAGAGATAAGACCGGATTTGAACCACAGTTCCTGCACGGAGGAGTTCCATCACAGCAGAGAGCCAGAATGGTTGACAGATTCCAGAACAAAAAAGATGAACAGTGTATGATCCTATCCTTAAAAGCTGCCGGTACCGGTCTGAATCTGACCGCAGCATCATCTGTAATTCATTATGATCTGTGGTGGAATCCTGCAGTAGAATCACAGGCTACCGATAGAGCCTACAGAATCGGACAGAAGAACAATGTTCAGGTGTACCGATTCATCTGTGCCAATACCTTTGAGGAGAAAATCAACGATATCATCAACTCCAAAAAGGAACTTGCCGATCTGACGGTAAATACTGGAGAGAAATGGATTGGAGACTTGTCCAACCGACAGATTGAGGAGATTTTTTCAATCTCAGAGAATTAATAAATTATAGCAACGAGCTCTTCGTTACAGATATCATGCATCGGCATTCGTTACAAAGATGAATGTCGATTTTATTGCTATTATCAAAAGATGATGTATTAGTCGAGAGGTGCTAGTTCCAAGGAAATGCATCATATTATGCTATAATTTTCTTAAGGTTAAAGGCTGCGAAGGAAAGCAAATTATGTCAGATGGCACAGTAAAATTACTCAATAATCCTTATGGAAAAGTTTCATTTGATTTATTAAGAAAAAACAATCAGGCTTTTGCAGATAAAAGTCTGATTATCAAATCTCTAGATGATAATAGTCTTAGCTGGTACCCTGTACTTCTGCGTCCTCGTCATTTTGGTAAATCCTCCTTTGTTTCAATGCTTAAATGCTACTATGACATTTCCTACAAAGACAGATATGAAGAGCTCTTTTCCGGTACAAAGATTTATGAAGAGAATTTACCTAACCACAACAGCTATCATGTAGTCAATTTTGATTTTTCTGCAGTTTCAACTGATGTTGACCACCTCCTCTTGCTAAAGCAAGAGGATTCCTACTGCTGACATTACTGTTCAGCTTCGGTGGGTTCACAGTGCTGACGCCTTTTGGAGTTCACTT
>ONFP01000146.1 GCA_900317105.1 uncultured Succinatimonas sp.
TTACTTCATTGTTTACGCATTCAAAAAGTCTTTTTACCTCATGAAAACGACCTTCAGTAACCGTTACCAGAGCTTCATGTTCTGAGAGAATCTCAAGCAGAGCACTCTTATATCTGGTTTTCTCCTCCGGATGTTTCAGTCCTTTTTTGAAAAGCTCAACATCCTTTGGAACAATCGGCTCTCGAGTTGAAACCTGATATGTCTTAGTTACCTCTGATTTAGGAGAGGTTATCTTATGATTAAGATCACCGTCATCAGTCACCAGCAGAAGACCTGTAGTATCTATATCCAGCCTGCCCACACAGTGCATCTGAGTAAACTTTGGAATATCACTGAAGATATTTATAACCACAGGATTATTGTTATCTCTGTCGGCACAGACATACCCTGCTGGTTTATTAAGCATAAAAACACGTTTTTTAAATCCGTCTGACGCTTCAACCTCGTAACCGTCGATAACTATTTCGTCGGTTACTAAAATCTTTGCAGCAGGATCTAAAACGATTTCACCATTTACTTCAACCTCGCCTGCCTTAATAAGCTTTGCGGCAGCAGATCGAGGTACATCGAAGTTATGAGATACAGCCTTGTCTAAACGAAGGGTATCTTTAGCCATTATATTTTCCTAAGATCAGGGTAGCATTAGTACCACCGAATCCAAAGCTGTTGGACATAATGGTATTCAGGATAGCCTCACGAGCGGTATTGGCAACAATATCAAAGCCCTTGGCATTTTCATCTAAGGTTTCAATATTAATAGAAGGAGCAATAAAGTTATTCTGCATCATAATCAGACTGAAGATTGCTTCATTTACACCAGCTGCGCCTAACGCATGTCCTGTCATGGATTTGGTTGAGGAGATTGGAGGACAGTGCTCTCCAAATACAGCACGAATTGCCTCAAGCTCCTTGATATCACCTAAAACAGTGGCTGTACCGTGAGTATTGATATAATCAATCTTTGAGTCACATGTCTCAAGAGCCTGTTTCATACATCTTAAGGCACCTTCTCCAGATGGTGCTACCATATCATAGCCGTCAGAGGTTGCACCATAACCGACGACCTCTGCAATGATGTTAGCGCCTCTTGCCTTGGCATGCTCTTCAGACTCTAAAACCAGAATACCGCCACCGGCACCGATAACAAAACCGTCACGATTTGCATCATAAGGCCTTGAAGCCTTCTCTGGAGTCTCATTAAAGCCTTTTGATAATGCGCCCATTCCGTCAAAAAGACATGAGATAGTCCAGTCGGCAGATTCACCGCCACCTGCAAACATTACATCCTGTCTGCCCAAAGCAATCTGATCACAGGCAAGAGCAATACAGTGAGCAGAGGTTGAACATGCTGAGCTTACGCTCATTGAAGCACCTCTGATCTTAAATGCGGTGGCAAGGTTTGCAGAAACAGTTGAACTCATAGCCTTAGGAACTGCATATGGGCCAACTTTCTTTACACCTTTCTCAACGAGAATGTCTGCAGATTCAACAATAGTTCTGGTGTCTCCACCGCCAGAACCAGCAATCAGACCTGTTCTGTCATTGCTTACGTCTTCATCGCTAAGACCAGCCATACTGATTGCTTCTTTCATGGCAATATAGGAATAAGCTGCAGCTTCCCCCATGAAACGAAGAACTTTTCTGTCTATCAGCTCTTTTAAGTCTAAATCTACAAGGCCGGCTACCTGGGAACGCATTTGTTTATCAACAAAGTCCTGAGCCTTTTTAATTCCTGATTTACCTTCTTTTAGTGACTTTAAAACTGCATCTACGCCTACACCAATCGAAGATACAATTCCGTAACCTGTAATGACAACTTTTTTTAATGTCATACGTACTCCAAAAAAATAAAGTTTTTTTTATATGTTATGTGCGCACATTGAACCGCATAAAGTGTGCAAGATTGCGGTTTAGTGCATTGACGAATATAAACTTCAGATGAATTATAACAATTATGTTTTCCTGTGAATACCTCTTGAGACCTATCACAATAAAAGTTGTCCTATTCTTGCTTCATCGATCACAACATTGTTAATAATAGAATTTACGCTCAAAAAGTCAGAGGAAGTCCAACAGAATGGGAACGCAAAAAAAACTAAGCTTTTGATTTGAATTTCTGAATTTTGTTGTATAATAGCGCACGTTGAAAAGACGATATATAACATATATATCAGCTTAAACCAGTATTATTTAGGTATTTATTTTTTTATATGGCAAAAGAAGAAAGCATTGAAATGCAGGGAACAATCCTAGAAACCCTGCCAAATACTATGTTCCGCGTTCAGCTGGAAAACGGTCATATCGTTATGGCCCACATCTCAGGAAAGATGCGTAAGAATTACATCAGAATTCTTACTGGTGACAAGGTTACCGTTCAGATCACTCCTTACGATCTGACAAAAGGCAGAATCACTTTCCGCGCCCGCTAAAAAATCCCCTAAAAAATATTTAACCACTTAATGCGTACAGTATTAAGTGGATTAGCTTATTCTTAATTTTCAAAAATTTGGAAGAGATTGCTGTGTCTTTAAAAGAACTTATAAAAAGGTATTTTCTTTTCTTTATTTCTGTTGTTTTTCAAGGAATTGCGATTGCCTTAATTACATTTGCAAATATAGGAACAACACCTATTTCTTCTGCAAACTATGTACTGTCGCTGCACTCTGCCTTCACTCTTGGCGAAACAACTCTTATCTTTAATATTCTGCTGATGATTCTTCAGGTAATGTTCATCTCTATAGGAAAGGATCCACTGAAGAAACACGCTGTGAATCTTTTAATGCAGATACCAGTCTGTCTGATTTTTTCCGGCATGATAGATCTAGCTATGAATCTTCTGAGAGTATCTCTTCCTGAAGAAATCAGTTACATCCTTTCCTGGATTCTGGTTGTTTCAGGTACAGTACTTCTCGCATTAGCTGTATCTATGTCTGTAACATCAAATGTTGCTATGGTTCCAGGAGAATACTTTATTAAGATCTTCCATCCTCTTGTTAACCGAACCTTCAGCTTCGTAAAGACCTTCTTTGATATCTTTCTTGTTTCGTCAGCTGTGATCCTATCCTTGTTTCTGACAGGTTTCACCCAGATTGAGGCTGTTCGTGAAGGAACGCTGTTTGCAGCCCTATGCACCGGACCTATCGTACATTTCTTTATTCCGCTTACAGCAAAGCTGAAAACAATGCTGCAGAGATAAAAAAATCCGCCGGCTGTCGTTCAAAAGGAAAACAGCCTGACGGATAACAATAGCAATTATTTGCTAGATATTCTTGATAATCTCATCTCCAAATTCGCTGGTTGTTAAGGTTGTTGCACCTTCCATCAGACCTGAGAAATCAGAAGTTACACGCTTTGAG
>ONFP01000165.1 GCA_900317105.1 uncultured Succinatimonas sp.
ATCCGACAAAGATATTTTTTTGATTTGTTTTAGTAGATTAGTTTTTAAGTAGTTTGTTTTTTGAAAATCGGGCGTCGTGAGACACCTGATTTTTTTTTGTATCAGTAAATCAGTTAATCAGTAAATCAGTTTGCTTTGCAGATTATAAATTATTTATTTCCCGATTTTCAATATTCAATAACTTTTATTACCTTTGTCAACATGAAAGGATGATGAGCTGTAAATGCTCATAATTTAGTTCTTCATTATATACGAAAGATTATTGTGAAACAGTTAAAAGAATTATATAAAAAATGGGCGGGTGCAGAACCTGCTAATGTAGAGAAACTTCCTGGTGCTGGTAGTAATCGTGAGTACTATCGTTTTACTGCTGCTGATGGCACTACCGTTATTGGTGTTATTGGTACAAGTAGAGACGAAGACCATGCTTTTATTACTCTTGCAAAGCATTTTGTGCAACGTCAGTTGCCTGTACCTGAGATTCTTGCTGTGAGTAGAGATGAACTGAGATATCTGCAGACAGACCTTGGAAAAGTGTCGCTCTTTGATGCAATCAAAGGTGGTAGAGAGGCCGGCGGAAGATATAATCAGGAGGAGAAACAATTGCTTATCAATACTATACGTGAGTTGCCTAATATTCAGATGCGTGGTGCTCGTGGTATGGATTGGAAAGTGTGTTACCCGCAGCCAGAGTTTGATGAGGAGGGTGTACTCTTTGATCTTAACTATTTTAAGTATTGTTTCCTTAAGGCTACTGGACTTGATTTTCATGAGTTGAAGCTTGAAGCAAACTTTCGTATGCTTGCCAAAGATCTTACTTCTGATACATGTGATAGTTTTATGTATCGTGATTTTCAGGCGCGCAACATAATGTTAGACGAAAACGGTAATCCGTACTTTATTGACTTTCAAGGAGGAAGAAAAGGTCCGTTTTATTATGATATTGCCTCATTTTTGTGGCAAGCCTCTGCAAAATATAATGACGAATTACGTCAGGAGCTGATAACTGAATATTATTCTTCTCTGAAGAATTATACAGAGGTACCATCAGAAAACTATTTCATGAAGCGACTGAACCTGTTTGTGCTTTTTCGCACTCTTCAGGTGCTTGGTGCATATGGCTTCCGTGGATATTTTGAAAGAAAGAAGCATTTCCTTGACAGTATTCCTCCTGCTATGCATAATCTGAGGAGGCTAATAAAATTAGGTGCTGACGTATTCCCTTATCCTTATCTTATGGATATGTTGAAGCGTCTTACCGAACTGCCTCAGTTTGCTGAAAAGCCAGAGCCTGTGAAGGAACGTGAGGATGGATATAAGATTACCGATAATCCTGTATATCAGGCAAATCCTTTGGATGGTCCTGCTACTTTCTCTAAATATGATGGTAAGGGTCCGCTTGTTGTTCGTGTGTGGAGTTTTTCGTTTAAGAAAGGTATTCCTGAAGACCCATCAGGTAATGGTGGTGGATATGTGTTTGACTGTCGTTCTACCCACAACCCAGGTCGTTATGAACCATATAAGAAGATTACGGGCTTAGATGAACCGGTTATTCGTTTCTTGGAAGATGATGGTGAGATATTAGAATTCCTGAAGCCGGTATATCAGTTGGCTGAACATCATGTAGAACGCTATATGCAGCGTGGATTTACAAACCTTATGTTCTGTTTTGGATGTACAGGAGGTCAGCATCGTTCTGTTTATAGTGCTCAGCATTTGGCAGAGCATATTCACGAGAAGTATGGTATTGAGGTAGAGATAACACATAGAGAACAGGGGGTGCATCAAATACTAAAGGCAAAAGATTCTTCAGAAAGATAGTTTTTTGAAAATAAAGTATTACCTTTGCAGCAATGAAACAAGCAATGATCTTCGCAGCGGGTTTAGGAACCCGATTGAAGCCTCTTACTGATCACATGCCTAAAGCATTGGTAAGAGTAGGGGATGAGCCGCTGTTAAAGCGAGTTATTCATCAGCTGCAATGTGCTGGTATAGAGAGAATCGTCATCAATGTGCATCATTTTTCGCAGATGATTCTCGACTATCTCAAGGAAAACAATAATTTTGGTTTAGACATACGCATCAGCGACGAGAGTGACGGACTTCTCGAAACTGGTGGCGGCATTAAGAAGGCTGCTCCTTTGTTTGATAAGGGTCAGCCTATTTTGATTCATAATGTTGATATATTAAGCAATGTGAATCTTGCCCGTTTCTATGATCTACATTCTGATGCTGCCGCTTCTTTGTTGGTGAGCTGGAGAAAAACCAAGCGTTATCTTGTTTTTAATAACGATATGCGCTTGGTGGGGTGGACAAATATTGAAACAGGTGAGGTGAAGAGTCCTTTCGCTGAGGTGAAAGAAGAACTGAAAAATGGATTTCAGGCTGTTGACTCTCAACTCGTAACAGCAAATTATAAACTGTATGCTTTTTCGGGTATACATAGTTTTTCTCCTTCACTTTTTTCTTTGATGGATAACTATCCAGACCGTTTCCCAATAATAGGATTCTATGTGCAGAATTGTGATAAGGTGAGAATTCAAGGTGTGGTAAAAGAAGACCTGAAACTCATGGATGTGGGAAAGCAAGAAACATTGGCTGAAGCCGAAGATTTTTTGAAGTCGTTGGTGTAGCATGATGAATGAAAAAAAGATAACAAGGACTTTATTATAAAAAAATAACAAGATGCAACAGAAGATTATTATCCTCGATTTCGGTTCACAGACCACTCAGTTGATTGGTCGTCGTGTGCGTGAGCTCGA
>ONFP01000197.1 GCA_900317105.1 uncultured Succinatimonas sp.
ACCAGATCGGTGACAACGGTAATGCCAGAAATAATATCGAAAGACTGTCAGCAATCTGCAACAGCGCAAGAGACTCTCATCTAGACTGTCTGATGCTTGGCCATTTCGGTACAGATCCTAGATATGCTTTATGCTCTGAAGGTAATGTTGATGGAACCATCAACTATACTGGTTTTATCAGTCCTATCCGTTCTTTCTTCGGTGGAATCAACCTTAACGGTGACCCTACCCCTTATACAGGTGAAGATTTAAGAAGAACCTGTGAGGAATTCGCTGTTGGTGTATCTCAGCAGTTAAAGCTATGTCTTGTAAACCAGCTGGATAACAACAGTCTGCCTCGTTTCTACGATA
Source organism: uncultured Succinatimonas sp. (assembly GCA_900317105.1). Lineage (GTDB taxonomy): Bacteria > Pseudomonadota > Gammaproteobacteria > Enterobacterales > Succinivibrionaceae > Succinivibrio. The sequence goes on from ONFP01000197.1 coordinate 352, forward strand.
TTATCGGTGGTGATAAGCACTTGTACCAGGCTGCTTTAGCATGTCTTGTAACCTGGCGTGGTATTCCTTGTATCTATCAGGGTGACGAGCTTGGCGACGTGATTTCCAAGTATGAAGTTGGACCTCGTTCCATGATTCCATTCAAGGCACTAAAGGATCATCATGCAAGTGTAAACTCAGCAGAGACTCAGACTGTAATTACAGAACTTACCGCCCTGCGCAGATCAAATCCTGCTTTCTCTCGAGGCACCATGATCTTCATCAGTGCCGGTGGAGCATATTTTGCGTATATGCGTCTATACAGAGACAGATTCAGTATCGTGCTTGTAAACGCTTCTCGTCAGCAGGTAAAGTTTGAACAGGGCTCAATACTGTTTCCTCTTCTGGCTTCAATGTACATGCCTGAAGACTGTGGCAGTGATAATGCGGAAGATTCAGGAGAAGATCTGCTGATCCCTCTGTCCGGAAGAAACGTTCGTCGTTACGATCATGCTGAAGGGCTTGAAGGTCTGTACGAGATGCTGGGAAGAGAGAAACTTGCGGTATACAGCTATGGAGCAACCAGAACCTCAAAGGAATTTGAGGAGAAGTTTATAAAAGAGCTGATTGCAGGAAAGAATATGACAATTCCACCTCGTTCAACAGTGATTGTATCCAACCTAAAAAAATAATTCATCACTTTAAACCGATTACCCTCACGAGGATATTCAATTCTGAACATCCTCGTTTTATTTATGTAACAGTATGTTTTTTACATACGAATAACAAAGGAGCCATCATGAAATTATCTAAAAAGCTGCTGATTGGTATACTTTCAATTTTACCTCTATCCGTGTTTGCCCATACACAGAATATTACTATCGAAGGAGACCACAGTAAGCTTTCAGCCATAATGCAGACACCTGACATTAAAGGCAACTATCCAATGGTTATCATCATGCATGGCTTCACCTCAGACAAGGATTTCGTGCTTTTAGAGCAGATTGCAACAAGTCTTGAGAAAAACGGAATTGCTTCAATCCGTTTTGATTTCAACGGTCACGGTATGAGTGAAGGCAAGTTTGAGGAGATGACTGTTGCCAACGAAATTACTGATGCAAGAAAAGTTTTCGAGTATGCAAAGAATCTTCCTAATGTATCATCTGTATCACTGAGCGGTCATTCTCAAGGTGGTGTTGTAGCAAGCATGCTTTCAGGACAGCTAGGTTCTGAGAATATTAAGAGTGTTGCTCTTCTTGCTCCTGCAGCTGTACTTCGTGATGATGCTCTGCGTGGCCAGATCTTCGATGTTAAATATGATGCAATCAATCCGCCAAAGGAAGTTGATCTTAACGATCCTTACCACAAAGGTTACAAAATCGGCTATGAGTATATTAAGACCGCTCAGACAATGCCTATCTTTGAGACAGCTGCTAAATACGACGGAGCTGTATGCATCATTCATGGTTCACACGATACTATTGTTCCATACACCTACAGTGAAAGATACAACAGTACCTACAAGAACAGTAGGCTTGTTATGATCGACAAGGCAGATCATGCGTTTACAGATCACTTTGCAGAGGTTGTAAAAACAGCAACAGATTTCTTTACCAAAGAGCTGAAAAAATAGAACTCTGTATCTCCTGATACCTTCAGGTATCAGGAAATAATCTTCCAGCGTAAATAATTTCTCTTCTAGACCACGCTTCTAGGTGTATTCA
>ONFP01000147.1 GCA_900317105.1 uncultured Succinatimonas sp.
AACAGAACTTCACCAACACCTGCGCATTTGATTTTTTTAGATTTAAATTTAGAAAAGTCCAACATTTAAAGCTCCTGACTATATTATTAACTGTTTAAGAAGATGCTGGTGCTGCAGTTGAAGCTCTTTGCAGAAGCATCGATTTTAAACAGATGTTCTTTGGTTTATGCTTGCTGCCGTTTACCTGTCTGTTATCCTCAATAACACTGTCGCAGTGAGTGTCTGTACTCTGCCTGTCAACAAGCACTACTGGTATATTCAGGCAGCAGGCTGATATGTTTTTACTGAATTTTGCGGTGGGCATAATAATCAGGCTGCGTAAATTCAGCGAAGCCGCTATTTTAGATCTTATAAAATCTATAAAAACATATAAATATGTAAAAATAGATTTGCCTAAATTCCTGTTTCAACGCTGCTGGTTGCAAGATTGTTCTGGTTAAAACAATCCTGCAGTGCCGTCAGCTCCACAGGCGTTAATTCGGGAGTAGCTCCCCCTATTTTTTCTTTTATCTGATTTTTCAGATTTACAGCTGCATTTAAATCTCTGTCTATTACTGCACCGCAGTTTTTACATTCATAAACTCTGTCCTTTTAAGGTGAGATTTTCTTTTATGGCACCGCATCTGCTGCAGGTTTTAGAGCTTGGATAGAATCTGTCTGCAACCACAACAGTTCGATTAAAGTTCAGTGCCTTATACATAAGCACAGATTTAAATCTGTAGAATCCGATATCAGAAATTGCTCGTGCAAGATGATGATTTCTCATCATTCCTTTCACATTCAAATCCTCAAGGCAGATATATTCATAGTTCCTTACAAGGGCTGTGGTTACCTTATGAATAAAATCCTCGCGAATATTGTGAATTCTTAAATGAAGCTTATTAAGACGTTTTGACTGCTTTATATAATTTTTAGACACCTTCGTCTTATCACCTTTGGTTCTTGGGTGATTCTTTCGATTAAGCTGTCTTTGTAATCTCTTTAATCTTAACAGGCTCTTTTTCAATGGCTTTGGTGCTTTTATTGCCATACCATCAGACAGGACTAATGCGCTCTTTAGTCCTAAATCAATTCCCACTGCAGTTTTATTCTGCACTGCAGCTTTATGGGTTCTGTCAAACTCCTCCTGTGATATCTTAATGCTGAAGGATGCAAAGAATCTGTCGCCCCTCTGTGAAATGGTAACACTGTTGATGTATCCTTCAAAGCGAAGTTTCTCTTTTAACTGTACATAACCAAACTTAGGAATTTTCAGATACTGCTTCTGACTTTTGTTTTCAAGTCTCCTGGAGCATGACACTGAAGTCTTTACCTTTACCTGATCGCCGCCAATATAGAATGAGCCTGATGAATAACTCTTCTTTTTGTATTTGGGAAAACAGTCTTTTAATCCTTTTTTTCTCTTTCCTTTCACTCCTGCCTTGATGAAGGCACTGACTGCTCTGTCAAAATTTATAAAAGGCTGTTGACTTGCATACTTGGTGACTTCTTTGGTAAATGGATAGAGCTCTTTTTTCTTTGAGTTGAAATCATTCTTATACTTATAACCAATAGCTGATGGTAATTTTGGTTTTACAGGCATCTGTGTATGTAAAAGAGGAGATGAACTGTATTCTTTTAACTTTCTGTTATATACACTCCACTCTGTAAGATACTGCTGATAGTCTTTTGTGAATCTTTCCACACACCAGTTATAGGCAAATCTTGAAACACCAAATGCCTTGCGACAGTAAGTCTTAAACTTATTGCTGGCTTTGATTTCTATTTTCTGTGCTACTACCGGCATTTACTTTTATTCTTCTACTGCTTTTTTCAGGTTTTCTATCAGCTTTTTGTTCTTTTTGCTTCTGCTTCCATACAGCCTTGCTGAAAAGACTGTGATGATTTCAAGTACATCCTTTGCCAAATCTTCTTCAAAGGAGCATTTCTCTTCACCAGCGTTGATGATAATCACTTCTACACCTTTTGCTTCGCAGATTGAGAATATCAGCTCAGCTCCAAATCTTAACAGTCGGTCTTTATGTGTGATGACAAGTCTTTTGACTTCATTGTTAAGGATGCGGTTTATCAGAGAGGTTAATCCTTTCTTATAGTAATTCATCCCTGATCCAAGATCTGTTATGAGTTCATACTTAAAACCATGTGATGAACAGTACATCTCAAGTACCTGAGCCTGTCTTGTCAGCTCTTCTTTTTGATCGTGAGAACTTACTCTGGCATATGCAATAGTATATCTTATATCTGCATCTAATGGAATTTCTTTTCCTGATAAGGAAATGATTTTATCAAGATTGTATCTCCTGGTTCCGCCCGGTGAAATTGAATCAGGTTTAAGTTTTCCTGATTTTTCCCAGTTTCTTAAGGTCTGAACATGAACTCCCAGGATTTGAGCAGCTTTTCCAATTGAAATGATTTTATTCATAAACGTCAACAATACCTCATAAATATTATGAGATATTGTAAACAATTTATACATTTAACGCAACTGTAACTAACCCAGCTCATTTGCTATATCAGTTATATTCACCATGTGTTTTTAGGATCCACTCTTTTTCTGTTTCGTGAATTATATAAACGGAAATATGAATAACTCGAGTTAAAATTCTATAATAAAAGTTGGTGATGTTGTGAGAACACTCTCAAAGCATAAAAAATAAGAGGTATCATGAGAAAATTATCCAAGATCTTTGCTGTGGCTTCCATTTGTCTTGCAATGACACAAGCTGCAGATGCTGCTAACCTTGAGAATCTACCATCTTATGATGAGTGGCAGGAACACGCCAGTCACATCTTAAAATTTTATCTTGTTGATGATGCCAAAGGAAAGGAGGATGGTTACTTCCCTACCTGGCGTTGTGATAATGGCAAACTGAGAAACAAAAAAGCATGTGAAGGCGAAGGTGATACCAGTTGGGCATCAAAAATATGGCATCTTGATTTTACAAGAATGCTCTCCCGTCAGACCTTTGCATATGGTGCTCTGTTTAATCTTACAGGAAATAAAGAAGCTCTAAGACTACATAAGGCTGGTGTAAAGTTTCTGCTTGAAAGAGCGATGCGCAAGGACGGTGGTTTTTACAGTCTCTTTGAAGAAGGAAAACCAGTAACAGATTCAGAAATCTTTGCAGAAAACCCACAGGATCTGTCCTATGCGCTCGTAGGTTTGGCAATGAATGCCTACTTAACCGGTGATAAGAAAACAATCAGTGCAATTATCAAAGCAAAAGATTATATCTTTGACAACTATTACGATAAAGATAAGGGATTTTTAATCTGGTCCAAAAAAGATACCTACTTTGACAAAATGTCACAGGAGGAGCTTGTAGCACAACTTGATCAGCTAAATGCCTATATGCTTTTAACCTGGAGAATGCTCCCTGATAACAGTAGAAAAGAGTGGGGAGAAAAAATGAAGGAAGTAGTTGAGATTATCAACACTAAATTCTACAACGAAAAGCAAAAGCGTTTTAATGGGTGCACTGATAATCCATCCTGCTTTGATATTGAAAAAGGAAAACACCTTGATTATGGACACAGAGTCAAATCCTACTGGATGGAGTATATGACTGCACTGGGACTTGATGATAAGGATTTAATAGAATTTTCAAAAAACGGGATGATAGATGTTCATAAAAAGGCTGTATCAGCAAACGGCTATGAATTTTTTGGAGATGAGCTTTTTAATGGTGCTTCATGGTGGGTATGCGCTGAACTTAATCAGACGGCCCTCACCCTTGCACTTACAGGAGACAATGACATTCCAAATACTCTGTATAATGTTCTTAATAATGAAACAGATAAAGAATACGGAGAAGTAAAGTTTGGAG
>ONFP01000149.1 GCA_900317105.1 uncultured Succinatimonas sp.
AGATTATAAAGAACAGGATTGGATGGTAAATGTTCCTTTATATCTCGTAGCAGAATGGATTGAACAGGCTGAATAGAGCAACAGAAGTAGATATTATGGATGATTGGAATAAATACAAAAACCGAATTAAAACCACAAAGCCATCATTAAGAAAGATCTCGAAGAGATAGAGGAGATTTCAGAGATTGTTGGCACGATAATAAAACATAGGCATGATCTCGACCTATCACAAAGAGAACTCGCTGAGCTTTGCGGTCTGCCTTAGTCCTCAATTGCACGAATTGAATCAGGGAAAACATCTCCAAATTTATCGACTCTACTTAAGATATTAAGAAAACTAGGATTGAGGTTTTCCATTCATTCAGTACAGAATCCAGTAAGGTATTAGTTTTTTTTCAATAATAATTTGTAGAGAGATGTAGAGTTTACAATTATCATATTGAATTTAGAATAATTTATTTTCAAAAAATCCTCTACGACGCACCATCTAAGGAGGCAACCTGTTGGTTGCTTTTTTCTATTTCTACTTATCCTCTTGAAACTACCGACAGAAAGATTTTGCAGAGAAAGCGTAACACCTGGTACAAGTTGAAAAAATCAAAAGATGAAATAACTCGGTTCAAAATTTTATAAAAGAAATCTTTACCATTAGCTTTTAAAACATATACATTTAATCTGACATTCCATGTTAATTAAATTATACAAGGAGGATGGTGGTAATAATTCCCCCCAATAATTATGAAAATTAAAACTATCCTTATAACGGCAATGATTAGCTTCTGTTCCATAGCGTTTGCCAATGCAGAAAATACAACAACAGTAAACAAAAAAACAGAAGAGCAACATATGAACACATACACACAGATTAGTCAGGATGATGCTATGCAGATGATGAAGCAAGACGATGGTCATATTATTTTGGATGTCAGACGTCCAGATGAATATGCAAGAGGCCATATTCCAGGAGCTATCCTGATCCCAAATGAAACCATAATAGATACTCCACCTTCAGAATTAAAGGACATCAATCAGATAATTCTTGTCTACTGCAGAAGTGGAAATAGAAGCAAACAGGCAGCAGCTAAACTTGCAGCGATGGGCTACACTAGAATATATGAGTTTGGAGGCATTAACACCTGGACAGGAGAGATTACTCAGTAGTATACCGAGATACTACAAAAAATCCGTGAAGCAATATAAGACTTGTTTTAATTCAAAAAAAATGCAGAGATCCCTATAAAAGAACTCTGCATGTATTTTGAAAGTGAAAATTTTACCTTGAAGCTAAAGCTTCAGTCTCATCAATATCCTGAGTGTCTAAAAGCATTTTCTTTTTCTGAAAATGCTGCATAAGACAGATGGATACCAGAACAAACAGACCAATCAGATCGGTTGTGATCCCAGGAACCATCATACATAAACCACCTAAGGCCAAAATAACTCTAAATAGAGGCTTTATGTGGAAGAACAGATATCCGTTCAGAGCTGCAGCAACACCAAAGATACCAATGAATGAAGTTATACAGATAAGAGCTATCTCCATAATCTGCAGACACTGAATCATAAATGGGCTGGCATTTTCAATCTGAACAAGAGGCTCAACATTTGAGAACAGCAGTGCAGGATTGAATGCAAAGATATATGGAACAATAAAAGCTGCAATAGCAATCTTAGTTGCATTAAAGGCTGTCTTCATAGGAGGAGCCTTTGCAATGGCAGAACCAGCATAGGCTGCAAGAGCAACCGGAGGAGTAATATCTGCGACAATACCAAAGTAGAATACAAAGAAATGAGCACAGATAATTGGAATACCGATTGCAGGAGATGTCAGGATAGGCGCGCAAACGGCAGCCATGATACAGTAGTTTGCAGTAGTTGGAACGCCCATACCCAGGATGATACAGCAGATCATGGTTAAAACCAGAGCTGGCAGTACATAGCCTGCAGATAAATGAACAACCATAGCGATAAGTTCTGATGCAAGTCCTGTTGTAGTAATACAGCCTGCAACAAGACCAGCCATAGCACAGGCAACAGCAACTGTAATGGTACTCTTTCCACCAGCCTCCAAAGCCTCAATAAACTTCTTAACAGAAATTCTCTGATCCTTGTTGATAATACCAACAAGTATTGCTACACCAATAGATACGGTAGCAGAGAACTGCATAGTGAAGATATTTGCAGAAACTAAGGATACCAGAACAACTAACGGAGCCAGCAGGTACATTCTAGGAAGCAGTTCTCTGAACTTAGGAAGATTCTCACGTGAGATACCCTTAAGACCAAGTTTTTTGGCCTCCAAATGCACTGAAACATAGATACCGGCAAAATATAGCACTGCAGGAAGAATTGCCAGGACAGCAACCTGAATATAAGGAACGCCCATATACTCAGCCATCAGGAAGGCAGCCGCACCCATGATAGGAGGCATAATCTGACCACCTGTTGATGATGCAGCTTCAACAGCACCAGCAAACTCAGGTCTGTAGCCAGCCTTTTTCATCATCGGAATAGTAATAGAACCTGTGGTTACGGTATTACCTACAGATGAGCCAGATACCATACCGCATAAGGCTGAAGAGATAACAGCAACCTTTGCTGGACCACCGGCAGAAGCACCTGCGATGATATTGGCAAGATCGATAAAGAAAGCAGAAATACCGGTTCTCTCTAAGAATGCGCCAAAGATAATAAATACAACAATGTACTTGGCACAGACATCAATAGGAGTACTTCTCAGTCCATCACCTGTTGAATAGAAAAGATCATAAATAACCTTTCCGAAACGAACAGAGCATAAGGCATAAACCAGAAGAGCGCCTACAACACATAGAATAGGAATACCCACACAACGGCGACATAACTCCATAAGTGATAACAGAGTCATAACCGCAAGAGAAATCATCAGATAGTAATCAGGATTTCTTGGGCTTGTAACCTTTAAGGCCAGCTGAATGATTGATTCTGCATTGATTGCAAAATAAACCAGAGGCACAACTCCCATAAACATCAGTACAATATCGTACCAAGGAATAGAGTTGATATGAGATTTTGTGTTCAGACCAAAATTGATGTGGAATCTTGAATCATTCTCATCATCGTTTTCGTCAAAATTGTTTCTGCGAATTGGATAATGCAGATATCCGATTACAATAACCAGAGCAATAAAGATATTTAATCTAACCTCTGGAATAGCAGTACTGAACATGGTTACATAGATGCAGTACAGAGAAAATGCAGCACACAGAAGTGTAATCACCTGAGAAGGCAATCCTGT
>ONFP01000150.1 GCA_900317105.1 uncultured Succinatimonas sp.
TCAAGTCCACGAAGATTAGACTGAGCCTGACCTAACTCTTTTATGTTATTCCAGAAAGTCTTGGTCAGATCGTAAACAGTCTGCTCATCAAGATCACCGCGACAGAACATCACCATCTTTATAGCCGTTGTCTTTACATCATTATCCTGTCCAGGATAGGTTCCTGCTGGAATCGTATAGGAAGCATACCAAGGGAACTTTCCTTTCAGAGTCTCAAGAATCTCATCTTCAACTGGAATAAGTTTGCTGCCAGAACTTAAAGCCTGAGTAACAGCAGAGGTAGGAACCCCCGACATAATCCATGCGCCATCAATGGTATTGTTCTGAAGCATATCAGCAGCGTCGGTAAAAGTTATGTACTCAGCATTTAAGTCATCAGGAAATTTTAAACCGGCAGCCTCAAAGTGATTCTGGCATTCGCCGTAGACACTGGAACCGGCTGAAGCTACAGCAAAATGCTTGCCCTTAATATCCTCTAAGGATTTAATTCCTGATTTAGCCGTAACCACAACCTGATTAGGATTGAAATACAAACCTGCGATAACCTTCAGATCAGGATACGCGAAGCCTTCAAAACTGTCAGTTCCGTTTAAAGCCTGATAGCAGTTGCTTGAAATAGCGATTGATACCTGAGCCTCTCCTTCAGCAACCTGATTAAGATTATCTATTCCACCTGCAGAAGCCTGACTTGAGGCACTTACATAATCAATTTTCTCATCCCACAGATGTGTTATAGCCGCACCAACAGCGTACAAGGCACCAGAGGCTGATGCTGTTGGGAAGTTAATGGAAACCTTTGCATGATTTGCATCTGCTAATGCATTTGATGCAATTATTAAACCTGCAACTGCAGAAACAAGCTTTAACATTTTTTTCATGACCTGAACTCCTATATTTATAGAAGTATTATTGATGAGATATTTATGCAAGAGCAAGCATAATTACGGGAATTATTTCAAAATTCTGAGAAAATTCCAAAAATCTTATTTTTTTTGGAAAACCTGCCCAAGAAAGAAGCAGGAAAGAAAGAGCTTCTTCAAAACATTTTGAAAAGCTAAGTTACAGCATGAGACTTAATCAAAGGCGCGCCCACAGCTTCTATTGCCTTATGGGCCAAAACCAGAGAGGAATCAATAAAATTTCCCTCAATATGATACATTTGTACTGCGATTGGAGTTTCAGTACAGCCAAGAATAAATGCCTGGGCCCCTCTGTTCCTCATAGTGGAGATGACCTGCTTTACATTAGAAGTATCATAATTAAAATTATTCGCCTTAACACCTGAGTAAATCATATCCTGAAGAGCTTTAATCTCCTCATCATCAGGAACTACCAGTTTAATATTGAACTTGTCACAGGCTTTCTGATAAATACCAGTGTTTCTCGTACCTATAGTACATAGTAAACCAACATCAGAATAGCCTAACTCCACACAGTGTTTCACTGCTTCATCAATCATATTTATAATTGGGACATGGACCTTATCTTTAAATTCATCAAGAAAATAATGAGCGGTATTGCAAGCTATCACCAGGACATCTGCCCCCTGTGCTTCAAGAAGTTTTGCAGATTGCAGCATCTTCTCCACAGGAGATTCCCCTCTTCCTTCGATAGCAGCAGTTCTGTCAGGGATCTGAGGATTGTTGTCAACAAGAATATGGATATGCTCCTGATCAGTTTTAGCGGCTGTTGACAGGATTATTTTTCGCATGAGATCGACTGTAGCCATAGGGCCCATACCACCAATAATGCCAAGAGTTTTCATACAGACACCTCTTTGCTTTACATGCTTTCAGACATACGCTTTGCTTTTTTAAAGGTTGAAGAAAAACACTCCTCTATTTTGTTTATAGAACATAAAGAGGATTTTACAAAGAAGAGGACTTGATAAACTCAGCGTGTAAGACAGTCCTTTATCTTCTGCAGACGAGGAACAATCAGGTGAACTGTAGGACCTGTCAGAAGGGCACCATAAAGAGTTCCTTCACGAACACCTTCAACACAGCTGAAATCAGTGAAAATGAAAGACGTGATGCAGGCAGTTGCAACAAGAAAAATATCAAAGAAAGTTTTTACAAAACTGAAGGAGCGGTGAATTAAAGGATGAAATACCTTAACAAAATATTCGCCGGAAAGCATGGCAACGTTGGCGATAACTGACAGTGAAATTGAGAAAGAAAGCAGTAAGGTTCCGCCAATCACAAGCCCCCATGACATAAGGTAGGTCAGAGTATCCGGCAGCATCATACGTAAAAAGAACGTAGCAGCGTCAATCATATAAGAGAACACTACAACAAAAGGAATCTGTACAAGAATGTTTATCCAGTGATCTTTGAACGAATCAGGACCAATTGCAATGAACATGATCTGTAGAACAATCAGAAGAATATTAAAGATAAGCGATGTTTCACCAAAGGTATAGTCTGAATGTAGAGAGAAAACATAATTGGCAGAAGATACCGGTGTGGTTCCTATATCAGCAAAAGTGATACAGGCAATGGCACAGCCTTGAAGCACTACAGAAAGGAGGAAAAGAAAATAACGTTTGGAAGCTTCTTTTTTGCTCATTTTACTATCACATTTATATCTACTTAATAGCAGAATCTTCAACCAGATTTCCAAGGGAAACCATCTCACAGCTCTTTTTGGCAAAGCCGATACCGATTCCATAGACTTTCTTATATCTTCTGGATATAAATTTTGAGGCGTAATCTTTTTTTATGATCTGCTTTGTGGCGGCATCAGCTACGTCATAGCAGTCTTCAAGATTTTCTGTCTTCTTTAACTCCAAAATACAGGCAGTTTTGTTATCAAAGCTATCAATAATAATATCTGAGAAACCGGTTCCGGATTCGATTTCTTCATGGTATGTAAAATTCTTAGTTGCAGTTGCAAGTCCCAGAATACCTGTCATAAAACCATGGTAGTAGAGCTCATCTCCGGTATTTCTGATACTCAAAAACTCTTTTAGCATGGTGCTGATGAGCAGCTGAGCCTCATCAGTATTATTTGCCATGAGTAAATCCACCAGCTTTAGAGCCTGATTGTACCAGTATGGGTTATCTTCTCCGTAAAGATATTCTCTTTTCTCGTTAAAACATGCCAGCACTTCCTGATTAGGTATTTTTACTTTTATCTTCCCTGTGAAATCTGAACCTTCCGCAAAGGTTACATAGCCTGTATGCAGCATCATGGTCATAAAGACATCAAAGCTTACTCTGTTTCTAAGGTCTGGATAGGTGGTAAATTCCTTTAGACTG
>ONFP01000156.1 GCA_900317105.1 uncultured Succinatimonas sp.
TAAATCTCACAGCATTCCAAGTGAGATTCTGTATGCACTGATGCCTTGGAATATGGATCAGGCAAAATAAAGGTCAGAGATTTATTTCTGACCATTTACGAGATTTATTTCTGACCACTTACAAAATTATAGACTTTATAAACAATTTATAGATTTATAAAAAACAGTTATTAGTCCCGGCGATAAAAGAAAAAGTATGAATTTAGAGCATTAAAGTGCATTTTTGGTTGAAGGTTGTACAGGGGGTGATTTATTGCTTGATTTTTTTTCTGTGTTCTTCTATTGAATTAGTCAATACTAGAAAAAAACTGTATAAAACTCATTATATTTTTAGCAAAAAAAATCCAGTGCCGTAAAAACACTGGATAAAGGTAAGATAAAACTTAACAAATTTTAAGCACCAAAAGATTTGGTAAAAGGCAGTTAACTGCTCTTGCCAGAATATCAATCTAACTACCCTCGAGAAGCAGTATATAAAAATAAACAAAGTTCGTGAAATACTAAATTTCAATAGCTGGCTATAGGGTGGGCCTATAGCTGAAGGAGTAGGATTACAGGCCATGAGAATGGTCAAAAAAAAAGAGTACACTCTTTGCACTCTTTTTCTAATTTTTTGCTTTTTTAGTTTATCCAGCGTTTTTTTAGATTGTGTCCTAGGAAGATTGAGCCAACAACTACTGCAACAGCAAAGAAAACAGCTGCAATATTACTCCATGACTCAAAACTGTGGGTATTAATTAAAGAGAAAACCATTACTGCGCAGAATCCAAAAGCTAACACCTTTAAAAGTCTGCATACAATATCAATAAAATCTCTCCCAAAAATATCATCACTTCTCATTTGTACACCTCCAAAAAAATTCGGGTAGCGTCAAACTACAATTTCATTTTATCATTTTAAGAATGTTTTAAATGTATAAAATATTAACTTTGAGATTAATTCCTAAAACTTCAAAATTTGTTAATAACAACTTGAATATTAAGATAATTATCTCTATAAAAATATGCTTTTTTATGGTGAAAAACTTGCACAATCCTAGCGCAGAGCGCTTTCTTAAGAAGCTACATTTGTAGTAAAAATTTCAGTATTATCTGGGCGCGTAGTACTTCTAAAATGTCTGTTTAAATTTTTTCCTAAAAAAGATGTGATCTATGTTAGTTCTGAATAGTTAGATTTTTATGAGGATAATTGATTGGGAAATTTTTGATATCTTTAATTTCATGATGAAGAAAATGACGGTTCGGAAAAAAGTAAAACTGAACCGTCAGGTTTTCTGCGTCTATCTGGCTACCGGAATCTTTGGAATTACCAGAGTTGTAACTGCTGCAGTAGTAATGAAAGCTGCGACTGCATACATGACGTATTCGATTCCGAAGGCATCTCCCAATTTACCCACAAGAGGCGCAATCAGTCCGCCAAAGCTCATGGATAAGCCAATGGTAAAGCCGGTTGCCATTCCAACATGGTGACACAGGAATTTCTGTCCGATTACAACAGTAGGTGACATTCCTGTGAAGAACAGTACTGAGAATGGTATTAAAAGCAGTGTTGCCAGCATTGGACTTGAGGTGAAGGTAAAGCTTACGATGAAAGGTACAGACAGCAGTGAGCTTATGGTTACCATCTTATTGAAGCCTATACGATCGGAGATGGTACCGCCAAAATAGGTGGCAACAGCTCCGCACAGACAAACCATTCCGTTTAAGAGAGTTGCAAGTTCATCTGAGATGTGAAGATTATGCATATAGTAAAGTGATAAGAAAGCCATGAAGGAGAACCAGCCGGCTGATCTTAAGAAGAGTACACATACGAGAATAACAAAGCCTCTGACGTTTTCCTTTTCATCGGAATCTGCTTTAGCTTTGGCAACCTTTTTCTGCTCCTGTCTGCAGGCAACCACATAGTAGCGGTTTTTGAGCGTGTAGATAATGATCATGATAAGACCAGGTACACACATTGCCAGAGTGGCATTCAGTCCAAAGAGAATATATAAACCTGTAAAGTAGAAAGGTCCTGCAGCCATACCGGCATTTCCTCCAACCGAGAAAATAGACATGCTCTTACCAAGCTTTGCCTTGCCAAAGGTATTTGCCATCTTTCCTCCTGCAGGATGGAATATAGCGCTGCCAAGTCCGTTCAGACAGACAAGAGAGTAGAGCAGGATCTGATTTTCAACCAGGCCTATGAACATAACGCCGCTGAAGGATAGGGCAATGCCCAGACTCATCAGATATGGTCTTGGTTTTGAGTCGGCAAGATTACCTGCAAAAGGCTGTACCACTGCATTTAAAATGGTGTTGGCCATCATCAGCATGGCTACAGCGGAATAGGAATCAAGCTTTCCGGCCTGATACATGTATGCAAGGATGATAGGAAGAGAACCGTGAGAGATATCGGTTGCAAAGTGTCCTAGCATAAAAAGAAAATTTTCTTTAGGGGAGTTTAGATTCAAAATACTTTCTGCACAAGGCAGACCTCTGTTTATGGATACGCCAAAATGGAGATTATTATAGACCTTACGTGCCTCATTCGAGCTTTGATGTGAAAAAAAAACATCAGTAATAAGACAAAGAATGGTTTGAGAATTCGGTCACTATGAAGAGGTCATATTTCCTTTAAGGCTTTTGGTATATGACGTTACAGTTAAGAAATAATCTTTATCAGTTCCTCGGAACCGGCGTCTTTTAACAGTTTTCTAAGAGCTGCTACTTTCATTGTTTTTTACTCTCAATCACATAAATATTCGTCAATCATCCTGTGTGTTATAACAATGAAATGTATATCAGACATTGGTCAGTAAAATTTTTGAATAAAACTTTAGTAGTAACTGTTTGATTTCAGATCACTTTCTACTAATTTATGGTCATCATAAAATTATATATTTAATTTTCAACGACTTTTTGCTTATTTTGCGATTAAAGGATCATAACGATCGGTAGTATTTTCATCAACGTGACTTAAGGATCATCAGATCACATAAAGACTTTTATTTTTTCATCAGATGCCTAGAATATAAGGCACAGGAATATGGCATCGCTTGACGATTTTGATGATGACAACGAACAGGTAACAGCTGAGCTTGGGAATCTGGGATTAACAGCAGCAGGATTTGATTATTTTGACCTTGAGGAGCCAATAGAGTTCTGCATAGGAAAGATAGGTTCCCATGTTAGGTTTAAGAGCTCAGAGATTGTAAAGCTTCTATGCTGTCAGGTACTGAATGTACCATATCAGTCACTGTATGGAACTCAGGAGTTTTACAGAAATCGTCCATTACAGACTCTGATAAATCGTAAGGATGTTACCTTTGAGCAGCTGGATAGAAATGTTCTTTCAAGAACTCTGGATGCCATCGCTGAATTTGGTCCAGAGAAGCTGTTTTTAAGATGCTCTGCAAAGGTAGCAGATAAACTTGGGCTCAAGGTAGAGACAATCATCCAGAGCTGGGACAGATAAATGAGCTGATGCTGTGTGAAGAACTGAGTAAGCTGCCAATATTTGAAACCTGTGTCAGTGGACATGTATCCGATAAGACCAGTTTCAGGAATGTCATTACTGACTATTGGGACAGTATCAAGGCTCAGTTTAAGGATTTACGTTATCTTACAGGAGACAGTTCCTTATGTACTTCTCCTATAGCTAAGGAAGCAAAGGCACATGGCATTAAAATGGTAACCCGTATTCCTGACAAGAATGACGAGGCTACAGCCTGCAGAAAGATGTTAAAGGCTCATCCTGAAGAGCTTGTTCCTGTGGATGAGAACAATCCTGAAGGAACTAAAGCCATGTGGTGTGGTGAAGGTAAACTTGGAGATGAAACCGTAAAGAAACTGCTGGTTTCTCAGCTGAAGAAACTCTGGACGCAGCCCTGCAAATGTAAGGCTGATGCTGAACAGGAATTAAAGAAAACCACAGCCAAGCTTAAGCTTGTAAAGCTTACTGATGCTGGTATTAGCTATGAGGAAGTACAGAAATACACTCATAAAGGCAGACACGGTAAGGATGAGCAAAAGGTAACTGTAGCTGTTAAGGTTAGAGCTGAAGTTGAGCTTGATGATACCGCCATAGAGCAGAAGATAAAAGAAGATACCTATTACGTCATCTGCACCAATGATGTTGAAAGAAACTGGACTATGGCAGAGCT
>ONFP01000158.1 GCA_900317105.1 uncultured Succinatimonas sp.
CTTTCAAAAGCAAAACAGCAGACCGTAAAACTCATAAATCTGCTTGAAGCAAAACTTGAGAAAGGAGCTTATATCTATACAGCAGGAGCCAATGACGGTGGCGGTAAAAGTGCTAATTCACTGTTAAAGCCACTAGGGGCTACTCTAAAGATAGATCTTGCAAGAAAATGTACTCTTTTTAAGGCCATTTTTGAAAGCGAGGTTAATACCTACTCTGAGCCAAAGGATATAGACGTAACTGTAGGAGATATTTCAATAAAGCTTCATCAGGACACGGCGGTATTCTCTCAGGGAAAGCTTGATAAGGGAACCGAGCAGCTTTTATCCTGTCTTAAAAAGATTGTCCCACAGGGAAAAGCACTTGATCTTGGCTGCGGATGCGGTGTGGTTGGAATCTTCCTCTCAAAGCTAGGATTCAAGGATGTAACCAGTTCAGATGTTTCAGCTGCAGCGCTGCATCTTACAGAGAAAAACACCCAGTTAAATAATGTTTCTGATGTAAAGACCGTCGCAGCCGATATGTTAAGCGGTCTTGATAAATATGACGTTATTGCAGTAAATCCACCTTTCCACGTAGGAATTTCCACAACTACTGCTCCGACCGTAAACATGATTATCAATGCGCCGGAGCATCTTAACAATGGTGGAGTTCTGTACATGGTTGCAAACTCGCACTTAGGCTATGGAGAAATCCTAAAACAGAATTTCTCAAGTGTTGAGATTCTAAACTCAAGCAATACCTTTACAGTCTACAAGGCTCAAAACCTATAATATTAAAGACTGAATTAAAAACACCTGTTATATCACAGGTGTTTTCTATTTTTGTAAAAGGTAAGAAATAACTTTTCTTGCCTTTTTAAATGTGTAAATTCCATGGCATTACACTTTCCAATACCTCTTTTGAGATTGAGTCGGATTTATAACCAATGATGGTGCCTCGGTTATCCTTTTCAAATTCAATCTCACTCATATGCTCGGTCATGACTGAAATAGCTTTTCTCATGTATGTTTCAAATTCAACACCGTGCATCTGGGCAGTTTTATATAGTGAATAAAATAATGCCAGATTATCTGCTCCTCTAAAGGTATCTGAGGCAAGCATACTGTTTCTCAGGATATCCAACTCTCTGAATCTGGATTCAACTGCATTGTTATGCATCAGACCATATGGTGAATCCAGGAAAGTCTTCAGAGCTGCTTCATTGTTTACAATATAACCAATTGCTGCTTTTAACTTTTTAGAGCATTGCCTTTTTGGCTCTTCATCTTTCTTTGTGGTTATATCTGCATAGATCCTTCTTGCATCTGCGCAGATTTCCTCAATCAGAGGCCGCAGCTCTCTGTTCTTTAGTACAACTATGTCCAAAGATGGATTGTGCTTACACCTTGCAGTGATATCATTACAGATATGAAATGCATTAGAGATTTTGTCAACGAAACTTTGGGCATCCTTCAAGTCCTGCTCCCATTTCATTTTTTCAAATTCTCTGCATGGATTTCCATCCTCATCCATTCCATAATTCAACAGAATACAATAGTATCGCTTAACATGAATCCAACAGATTCCATGCTGAAACAGCTCTTTTACCTCATCTCCTTCAGCATTTTCAAGGTTAAACAGTACCTTATAGAAGCCATCTGAGGTGACAAATGCATCCTCTGCCAAGCCGTTTTTCTTCAGTATTTCCTTTGGAATATCAGAATCTCTGTAAGGATCGTGATAATACAGGCATACGTATTTACCTCCTATGACAGCATAGAAGTACGTCCTCAAAGTCTTAGCCTTAGACTTCTGTGATTTATGTTTCTTCGATTTAGTCCTGTCATCTGGAGGTGACTTTGTCAGTAACCTTCGTTCTCGTGTACTATGGTAGGTCTCATCTATACCGATTTGTTTCTCAAGTCTGATATAGCTTTCCATATGTTTGAATATTGGCATCAGTAAACATGCGGTTATATTGATGTCTTTATATATCTGCTGCTTACTTAGGGTTACACCATATTCATAAAGAGCATTGGCTATTCTGTAAACCGGATCTTTCAATCCTATCCAGAGATATAAGACAAAAGACATCAGACTTACACTAACCTGAGTCTTCTTTAGATAATCAGTTTTGGCACATACTGCAGTCTGCCTCTGTGAGACAGCTACAGCATTTCCTTGCTCGTCAACTGGTTCATACTCTAGTTTGTAATACTGAATTTCAAGTAAGGTTATATCGATTTCAGTTTTTACAGATGAAGCTAGAGTTCTTGTGTAGCGGTATCTTTTTCCATCAATGCCTTCAAAGACTGTTCCTATCTTCTGTTCTGCCTCTTCTTTTGTAAGCTCTTCACCGTTATAGCCGATTACTTTTACCTGCTGTTCGGTCTTGAAAGCTTTCTGAGGCTTGGCTTTTTCTTCTTTAGGAATATCTTTATCGTGGTTCTTATCAGCTGAATTGACGCCTTTCTTCTTCTCAGAGCGACGCCCGTTGATATTCTCATCATTGGCTTTTCGACTGTCGAATGCTTTATTGGCGTATTGTCCTGTCAGTTTCTCAATAAGCCTATTCTGTTCTTCAAATTTCTTTGATTGTTCAGCGAACAGCTCAAATAGAATTTTAAAAAGACTTAATAAGGTATTAAAAAGAGTGGCAAGTACAGGCTGACCTTTAGTCTCCTTTTTTACCTGCTTTGATATCTCATCAAAACTAGTTTTAAGTTCTTTGATATCCACTCTTTTTCCCTTTATTACAATACCTATACCTGTATTATAACAAAGTGATTTTATTGATTTTTTTTAAGGTTTATTTCTAAGTGTCTGACCATCTTTAAAAGATCTGTAAAGGCTATTTCCAGATCTGTAGAGATCGACAGCATTCTTAAATGACAAAATTCGACACCTCAAAAAAGACCTCTTTAAAACAGCGTTATATTGCGTTTAACAGGTGTTTTTTCAAAGCAATAAAAAAA
>ONFP01000159.1 GCA_900317105.1 uncultured Succinatimonas sp.
AAATAATAATCATTTGAAAAGCCTTCTGATTTGTTTCAGTTGGCTATATCCATCTTTGCCAAAAAGCTAATTCCGTGCAATTTTTTCTGTAAGATTTACTCCATTTTCGATCCTAAAATACCTCTATCCTTTTCTGTAGATTAAACGTGAGACGATCATGGAAAATATAAGTGTAAACGGAAAAAACTACTCCATTACAAAACTATTAGGTCATGGCAAAGGCGGTTATTCCTACCTTGCAGAGGACAGTGATCATCAGAAGTTTGTCCTCAAACAGATACACCATGAGCCTTGCGACTATTACACTTTTGGCAACAAGATCGAAGCCGAGAGAAACGACTATGAACGTCTGAAAAATGCAGGTATCAGAATTCCTAGTATGGTTGATCTTGATGTTGAAAACGAACGTATCCTCAAGGAATACATTGAAGGTGATACCATTTACGACAGAGTAAAAGCAAATCTCAGTGTTGCAGAATATCTGCCGCAGATACGAGAGATGGCAGCCAATGCCCAAAGCAGTGGCCTTAACATAGATTATTTTCCAACCAACTTTGTGGTCAGAAACGGTCTAATCTACTACGTGGACTACGAGTGCAACTCCTACATGGAGGAGTGGAATTTTGAAAACTGGGGCATAAAATACTGGTCAAGAACACCTGAATTTGAAGACTATCTGAAAAAACATCCTTAATAATCTCTATTCAGGCCTTTTCTGCTGGTATACAGGCCAGCAGCTTTTGTATTAATTCCTCCTCAAATGTAACATACCGACTCTAATCTGCTAGGATCACACAAAGACAGTACACAAAAGCAGGTGCCTTATCATGGAGCTGGAAAGCAAAATCTTTGAGAGAAAAACGGTAATTGAGTCCGCGCTCATACCATACGGTTTTCAAAAGACCAATAAAGGCTACCTCTATACCAAAGATTTTCTTAAAGGAGCCTTTAAGGCGCAGGTTATAATCACTTCAGGCGGAGTAGTGTCAGGCAAGGTTATCGATAACGGAACTGATGAGGAATATATCCTGCTCCATGTGGAAAATCAGAGCGGCGCCTATGTAGCAAAAGTAAGAAAAGCCTATACCTTAATTCTTAAAGATATTGCCGCAGCCTGCTTTCGAACCAATCCTTTCCTCAAGCCTCAGTCCAATCGTCTAACACTCAGTATTGAGTGTCAATATCAGGAGAAACCAGACTATCCTTTTGCAAAACTTCCAACCTATGGAGTCTTCAGATATCCTGCAAACAGAAAGTGGTATGCTCTGATCATGAATCTTAAGCGCGCTCTGGTAGACAAAGAGTGTACCGGCAGACAGAAAGACGAAATCGTTGAAGTGCTTAACCTTAAGATTGAAGAGAACTCAGAGCAGGATCTTCTGAAGATAAGAGGCATATATCCTGGGTATCACATGAACCGCGCTCACTGGATCAGTATTATTCTCGATGATTCCTTAGAGGATGAGTTCATTCTCACCCTTATCGACAAAAGCCGTACCTTTGCAGTTGGCGGCAAAGCCAGAGCTAAAGGAAAGAAAGAGCACTGGATTATTCCTGCAAATCCAGAGTTCTTCAATGTGATTGAGTATTTTTCCTCCAGCAGTGAAGTAGTCTGGAAACAGAGCTCAAGACTCACCGCAGGTGATATAGCCTACATATATGTTACTAGTCCTCACTCTGAAATCCGCTTTGTGTGTGAGGTGCTGCAGACTGATATTCCTTACGAGTATCAGGATCAGAACCTAACTATGAAAAAGGCGGTGAAACTTAAGGTTCTAAAGGAAATTCCTCATGGATTATGCCCCATCAGCAAGATGCGCGAGCTAGGTGTAAAAGCAGTTCGCGGACAGCGTACCGCATCGGCGGAACTTACAGCATATCTAAAAGAGAGGAGTTCTCTCTAAGTCGCCTTTTGCCTCCATTAAAGGCCTCTGCTCATAACAGCCTGCCGGCATGTTACAATAACATCTCGAATAACAGGTTAATCTTATGACATCTAAAATAATAATCGGGCACCTATATGCCATTTTCATCATCGTTGTATGGGGACTTACCTTTGTCAGCAGCAAGATTCTGCTCAGAGACTTTACTCCGGTAGAGATCCTGTTTGACAGATTCTTACTTGCAACCCTAGCACTGTTTGTGGTGTGCCCTAAGTCGCTGAAGTTCATTTCCTGGAAAGTGGAGCTTTATTCTGCTCTGGTGGGCTTCTTTGGCATCACCCTTTATTTTGTCTTTGAGAACAACGCGCTCATATACACAAACGCAGCCAATGCCAGTCTGATTGTCTCAACCTCTCCATTCTTTGTGGGGCTTTTGAACTATTTTCTGGATAAGGACAAGCCAAACTTAAACTTCTTCATCGGCTTTGTGGTAGCTATTATTGGCATCTTCTTCCTGTCATTCGGCTCAATGTCCATGAATATCAATCCAATAGGAGATCTGATGGCAATCGGCAGTGCCGTGGTCTGGGGTTTTTACAACTTATTTGTTGTCAAACTGCAGAGAATGCACATCTCAAGCTTTACCATTACCGCAAAATCCTTCTTCTACTCGGTTGTACTGACCTTACCTTTAATGTTTGAAGATTACAGCATCAAGGCAGACCGACTTATAGAGCCGATTAATCTTATAAATTACGGTTTCCTTGCCCTCCTGGCCTCATCTTTAAGCTTCTTTCTGTGGTCAAAATCCATTGAATACATAGGTTCTATGAAAACCAACGTTTATATCTACGGTATTCCGGTGGTAACTGCTATTGGCGCAGTCTTTATTCTGGATGAGAAATTCAATATCTACAGTGCCATCGGTATGACACTGGCTATTGGGGGGCTGGTTATATCCCAGCTAAAAAAGAAACAGAGAGCAGCTTAAGGCAGAGTCCTGCCTGAACGGCAGGACATA
>ONFP01000162.1 GCA_900317105.1 uncultured Succinatimonas sp.
GTGAACTGCTTCAATGACTCGGTGGTGTTTACTCTTTTAGCAGTTGGCTCTGCCTTTGTAATTTTAACTGGAGAGATTGATGTATCTGTAGGTTCAGTTTTAGGTATCAGTGCCGCTGTGGCTGCTACCGCCCTGCGTGACGGCAGCTCTCTTTTTACAGCCATATCTCTTGCCATTCTGGTAGGAGCCTTCTTTGGCTTTGTCAACGGAATCGGCGTTGCCGTTCTGAAGATCCCTTCTCTAATTTTTACTCTGGGTACCTATGGTGTTGCTCGTGGTATGGTGTATGTGTATACGGGAGGTGCCTGGGTTGAGAATCTTCCTGCCTGGTTTACCTCCGCATCCCACTCCTATCTTTGCGGTTATCTTACCTGGTACTATGCGCTTTCCATTCTCTTTGTAATTTTTGTTCAGTTCCTTCTATCTCATACCAAAAAGGGGCATAACTTTATTGCGGTTGGAGACAACTATCAGGGAGCTGAGCTGGTGGGTATAAATCCTACTCAGACAAAGATCTACGCCTATGTAATCTCAGGTGTATTCGCCTCGGTTGCAGGTCTTCTCTTTACCAGCCGTATCGGTTTTATTACTCCAATGTCAGGAAACTCCTATGAGATGAAAGCTATTGCTGCCTGTGTACTTGGAGGTATTTCTCTGTCGGGAGGTTTAGGTACTCTGATTGGGGCAGCCATCGGTGCGGTAATTATGACCTCTATAACCAGAATTCTGGTATTCCTTGGCTTATCTTCAAATTACGACAATACTATTACAGGTATCATTCTGATTGTTATCGTGGTGGTCAATACAATTATCCAGAATCGTGAAATTGTTAAGAGTCGTCGAGAGATTTCTCTAAAACGTATCGCCCAGAAAGCTTTCATTGATAATCAGGAGGTATCAAAATGAAACGATGGGATCTGACTCTTCTTATTATTCTGATTCTGGAAATCTGCATTTTTGCCTATGCTAATCCTAAGTTCCTGATGCCAAGAGTTATCTTTGGCTCAATCAATGACATTATCCCTATCTGTATTATCTCTCTGTTTGTCACCATGGTTATGATTACAGCCGGCATTGATATTCAGGCCGGAGCCGTGGTTGGCCTGTCTTCAATCATTGTAGGTGTAACCTGGCAGGATTTGGGGCTTAACATCTGGGTTGCCTCTCTGGTAGCTATTATCATTGCTGCCTTAGTGGGCCTTCTTACAGGGTATATTGTGGCTTACTATCAGGTTCAGCCAATGGTTGTGACCTTAGGTGGCAGTTTCCTTTACGCAGGTCTTGCTCTTTTAATTTCAACTCTGTCTTCAACAGAAAGCTATAAGGGTATCAGCGGTTTTCCCGAGTCCTTTGTTAATTTCGCGTCCTATCGTATAGGCGGAGTTCTTCCTGTTCAGGTGGTGGTCTTTTTAGTTATGGCTGCATTTGCATGGTTCCTGCTGCATAAGACCAAATACGGGCGCAAGATATTCTTAATCTTCAGGAATTCTTCTAACCTCATATCTGGGTACAGCAAAGAGTGACCTTGGAGCTACTATAACCCTGCCAATTATTACTGCAGTGGTTTTAGGCGGAACTCTTATGACCGGAGGCAAGGGCAGTATTATCGGTACCGCTCTGGCAGCTGTGATTATCGGTGTGCTAAAGTTCGGTCTGCCATTATGCTTTAGGGTGAATATGCAGTATCTGGATATTCCGGTAGGTCTCCTATTGCTGATTGTGATCAGTGCAAGGACACTAAGCAATCGTCCTGAAGTCATTGTGTTTATCAGCAATTTAAAAAAGAATAGATCTAAAACATAACTTGCATTTAATAAAGACTACATAAGGAGTTTTCTATGAAAAAAACTTGGTTAAAATCAGCTGTTCTCTCTGCAGCAATTGCAGCCTGCCTGTCTGTATCAAGCGCCTATGCCGGAGATGTTAAAGACAAGACTGTTGCTTTCATTCCAAAGTTAACCGGTAATGCATTCTTTGAGTCAGCTAATGTCGGAGCTCAGAACTATTCAAAGAAGGTTGGCTACACCGTAGAATATATGGGCTCACCAAACGCATCTGTAGCAGATGAGGTTAATGTCATTAACCAGGCTGTAGCAAGAGGTGTTGATGCAATCTGTATCTCCTCAGTTGATGCTACCGGTTTGAATAAGGCTCTGTCCGATGCCATGAAGGATGGTGTTACAGTTGTAACCTGGGACTCAGATGTAGGAGAGGACTGCCGTACTCTGATGGTTTCACAGGGAACTCCTGATATTTTAGGCAAAATGCTGGTTGATATGTCTGTAGATGCTCTGCAGAAGCGTGGGGTTGATCCTAAGAAGAAGGCTGTTAAGTACTGCTGGCATTATTCACAGGCAACAGTTGCCGATCAGAACTCCTGGCAGAAGGAAGGCGAGAAGTTTATCAAGGCTAATTATCCAAACTGGGTTAATGTTGCTCCAGACAATTACTATTCAGAGCAGGATGCAGAAAAGGCTGTGTCCATTGGTGCCTCTGTACTTGAGGCCAATCCAGATATCGATCTGATTATCTGCAATGATTCAACTGCTCTTCCTGGCCAGTTAACTGCAGCTCAGAACAAAGGTCTGAACAAGTCAAAGGTAACTATTACCGGTTTTGCCTCTCCAATGTCTATCAAGAACTTCGCCAAGTCAGATATCATTGAAGAGTGGGGCCTGTGGGACTGCGGTGTTCAGGGCGCAATCGGTACTTATCTAGGTGCTTATCTTGCTGCTGGTAATGAAGTTAAGGTTGGTGATGAGATTGACTTGCCTGAAATCGGCAAGATCAAGGTAATGCCAAATGATTCACTGGTTCCTGGTTCAAAGACCGGAGCAAAGAACAATGGTGTTGTTCTGCTGCCAGAGCGTCTGGTATTCACCAAGGATAATGTAGATAATTACAATTTCTAATGATCTTATAGATCCTGTTTAATTATGAGACCGCCGGTTATCCGGCGGTTAGTAGAGGAGTAAAAATGGCAGATTTAGACGGCTTAAAGGTTGCTCACGATTATCATATCAATGAGCCTTTTGCTAATAATAAAGGTTTCTATGTTAAAGGTGCTAACGCTCTTGACTGGGGTATGAAGAAGCACCTTGCCAATATATTCAATCCTGTAAGTGGCAATACTGTTATGTTTGCCTTTGATCATGGCTATTTCATGGGCTCAGTTTCCGGTCTTGAGCGACTTGATCTGCTGCTTCCAAAGCTGATGCCTTACATTGATGTTCTGATGTGTACCCGCGGTGCGCTGAGAACCTGTATCGATCCATCCTGCCGTAAGGCAGTTGCACTTAGAGCAACCTCAGGTTCATCCATGGTTCAGGACGACCTGTCTCATGAAATTCTGGCAGTTGATGCTGAAGAAGCTGTAAGACTGAATGCAGATTGTCTTGCAATTCAGACCTTCATCGGCGGCGACGGTCAGCTAAGCTCTCTTAAGAACCTTGAAGATGCAGTAAACATGGGCTGCAGATATTCAATACCTATTTTGGGTGTTGTTGCTGTCGGCAAGCAGATGGAGAGAACCTCCAAGTTCTTCAAGCTTGCAACCCGTATGCTTGCAGAGCTAGGTGCAAATATGGTTAAGACTTACTACTGTGATGATTTTGAGGAGGTAGTAGCCGCCTGTCCTGTTCCAATTGTTGTTGCAGGAGGAAAGAAGCTTCCTGAGAATGAGGCTTTAACACTTGCCTACAATGCTATTAAGGGCGGTGCACATGGTGTTGATATGGGAAGAAATATCTTCCAGAGTCTGCACAGTGTTGAGATGCTTCAGGCTGTTAACAAGATTGTTCATGAGGGCTTTACTGATAAGGAAGCTTATGAGTTCTATCAGGATTTAGTCAAGTAAATATATTATTCTTCTTTTCGTAAGCCCAGTATCTTATTGATCTGGGCTTTTTTCTGCTCCAAAAATGAGTTTTCTAGAACATTTGCAAGCCTAGAATTTTTGTGCCTATCACGTTTTTGAGTAAAAAAATCCAGATATACAGTTCGCCTTCTCACATAAACTACAAAAAAATCAGTAAAAAAAGGAAATTTTTCATTCATAACCTAAAATAGATTATGTAGAAGTTCATTATTACTAGAAAACGGATCTGCAAATGGCTGGTTTAATTGAAAATATTGAAAGACGTACTGGTATGGTTGG
>ONFP01000090.1 GCA_900317105.1 uncultured Succinatimonas sp.
TTGAAGCTCTGGTAACGAGTCGGACAATGGCCTTAAGACTCTTATTCATTTATAAATCCCTTTCTGCGATTATCTGCTGTAGTTAATGTCGCTTAAAATGTTCTCTACAACCTTCTGACCTGCACCGTTCAGACTCTCACGACCAAAACCGGATCTGCTGCCGGTTTTCTCATATACAACATTGCCGTTTACATCCTTAATTCTGATGGTAACACTGACAACAGGCTCACCGTCTAGACCTGCCTTGTAGTTCCACTCATCAACAGAACCTGAAATCACATAGTTGTGGCTTACAGTCTTCAGCCAGTCATTTGCCTTACGTGTTGTATAGGAATCATCAAGAATACTCTTAAGATCCTTTGGCTCGTCAGCAGACTCATAAGCTACATAACTGATGTTTTTTGCACTCAGTTCTGAACAGATAATTGTTTCAACATTCTCTGCTGCCAAAGGTGTATTTGACTGATTAACAAATGGCATTACCGCAAAGGTTGAACCGTTTGATACAGTCACACCGTTAGATCCTCTGTAGGTTGAGCAACCTGCTAAAGAAACAATTGCTGCTAAAATAATAAAAGTTAGTTTTCTCATTTTGTTTGTTCCTCAAATATTAAAAAACCATGCTGTAACCGACTGTAACGACTACAGACTTATTTCCCTGACGATCTGCTGTCTGCAGAGATGACATCAGGAAGAGCTCATCCTGAGCTTTAAATAAACTTACTCCAACACCGGCACTGATACCTGCATCCATCTTTTTCTCTGTAAAGTTGTAGCCGGTAAAGGCATCAAAAATAAAGCGGGGAGATGGTACGCTTGGACCTGGAACACCAGGTTCACCGTGATTTGTAGCAATACCTAATGCAAGATGTTTGTACTGTTCAGATATGTATGAATCTGGACCGATACTATTGATATTTTCATTATCTAGAGAACCGTTAAGTTTATTGGTCTTATTAAGCGGATCATCTGATATATGGTTATTCTGATATAAACCTGCCACATAACCGTAAACAGTAGGATCTGAACTGAATACAGGAGTCATTGCCATAGCTTCAAGATCGTATCCGGACCCCAGATTCTCATCATAGCGTGATTTGTATTTATGATAACGGGAAGTAAATACAAAATACTCTCGTCCCCATGGATTAGCACCGATACTCATCTGAGCGTAGTTGTCTTTACCAAGAACGGTCATCATGTGAGATAGAGTTGAGTGCTGATTTAAAGCTCCTGTTAAAGAAACAGAATAGCGCTCATCTAATCTGAACAGATAGTCAAGTTTCACACCATATCGAGGATCGGCCGCACCATCAGCAAGATCGGCAGTTAAGGTGAAATCATGCTTTTCTGTTTCGTAGGAAACAGAACCGATAACTCTCTTCTCAGACTTAAGTTTATCTATGGCCATATCATCAGGAGCTTTAGATCTCTGATATACAGTAGCAAGAGAAAGCTGACCTAAAGAATATGGAGCATGATAACTAACCGTATAGGAGTGAACTCCCCACTTAGGCTGAGAATTATAGACAGCCATCAGACTTCGGGACATAGAGTTGTTGTCTGCAGCCATCTGAGATCTTAAAGAATTGTTAACTGATTTATCAGGTGAAGCACCCACGGTTCTCTTTGCAAGCTGATAGGCATCCAGACGTTTGGTAAGCTTTTCAAGTGCATCATATCTCTCTGGCTCCTTGATACCTACACCGCGTTCTAGAAGATCTTTTATTTTTGCCTTATCCTTGGTTCTTACAGCCAAAAGCAGTTCCTGACTGTCTGAAAGCGCATACTGAGCAAGAGATGAGCGTTTTCTGAAATAAATGGCACTCTTGATATCATTTCTGTCAATCAGAGTAGAAATAAACTGAGAAACCAGAGCCTGACTCTGAGTTGATTCAAGTTCTTTTCTGAGAACTGCCTCTCCTTTATCCTTTGAGACAAAAGTAGAGATGATAGAAGCAAGGGTCACATTGTTATCACTAAGACTTAACAGTTCTTTAGTCTTGGTTTCAACAACAAAACGTCTTAGTTTATAGGCTTTGTCAGTGTAGCCGAGATCCTCAAGAACAGAGGCATATGACAGAAGATCAACAGCAGAAGGTTCACTGACTGTAGACAGATACTGCTCATACCAGGCCTTAGCTTCATTACCATACCCCAGCTCTGAAGCCAGACTTGCAGCTATCTGCCATGCATTTGGATTGGTTATAAACTTACTGCGATATTTCTTGTAAAGAGAATCTGCCTCTTTTTTATCACCGTTTAGAAGAGCAAGATTACATAAACCTTCAATTGCCTCTATATTAGAAGAGTCATTCTTCAGCATTTTTTCGTAAATGCCTTTTGCCTGCTTGTAATCACGCTCATGCATTGAAAGCACAGCTCTGTATGATAGAACCGCATTTGATCTGAATGAAGCAGGATCGTTTTTCTCAACAACCTTTAAAAGCTTCTGCATAAGCTCATAATTACCCTTCTCATTTGAGTAGGTCAAAAGCTCTGAGGCAATTGCAAAATCCTTCTTTTTTTCGTAATAAGCTATAAGCTTATCAAGATTGTTCTCATCAATAGGACCAATGCTGTTTAAAAGCTGATAGGTATTTGCATCTGAAGAATTGCGATCAAGCAGAATATTCTGGGAGTATCTTCCAATTGAGTCATCATCACAGCTCCAGGCAAGAGAAGAAACCATGATCATGTAATCATCATTCTCTTCATTCCAGTTTTTAACACTGGTAAGAGCTGTCAGTGCCTTTTTATCCTCACCAAGCATTACATAAGCATTAGCTGCATATAAAGCTTCCTGGGAAGTTGGAACTCTTACAGTTCTTAAAGATTCATAGGCCTTGACTACCTGAGGATAATCCTGAACATAACTTGTCAGTCTAAGTTTATGGCCAAGGAGAACTTCATTCTTTGGAGATTTTTCAAGGAGACTGTCAACAGCTGAAAGAGCCTTCTCTGAACCATAGGCTTTTTCCATAACATCAACAAAATCGTCATAGTCATCTTCTGCAACCAAGCCCTTCTCAAAAGAAGCGTCATAGAAGATTCCCATCTTCTCCATGTCTGCCAGAGCACTTGATTCAGCTATTCCCTGTTCAAGTTCCTCTTTTGTAGGGTCAAAATTCAGTAATTCAAGGCTTAGACGCTGGGAATTTTCAATATCAGACTGCCAGGTATATACATCATGCAGTTTTCTGGCAATTTCAGGCTTATGATCCTGATGTTCATCTGAAGCATAAAGTTTCTCAAGAACATCCTTTGCCTTATCCAGATCCTGTTTTGAAACTGAAGTTTCAACCAGTTTCATGAGATTCTCATAGGTTGGCTCTTTCTGGCAAAGTGTTTCTAACAGCACTGCTGATTCGTCAAACAGACCAAGCTTATTGGCAGTATCAATCTCTGCCTTTATAAAATTGATGTCATCCTTGAACTTACCGTCATACTCTTTTAAGAATGAAGCAAATAAATTCTTGTCAAAAGCTTCAACATACAGTTTGAAAAGCTCTTTATACCCTTCTTCTGTTTCGTCGTTCAGGAACAGAGACTTTCTGATTTCCAGAGCCTTATCATAGTGACCGGACTGAAGAGCTAAAGAATAAGTTTCGTTTAAAGTCTTATAATCAGGCTCTTCTATTTTGATGATATAGTCATAGGCACGGTTGGCATCAGAAATCTGGTAACAGATATTTACTATCTCATGGATCTGTTCTGGTGAAAAGTTTCTGTTTACAAGAGCATCGAGCTCTGCCTTAACCTCAGTTATAACCTGTTCTTTTGACTTGTTGTCAATAGAATCAGACATGGCAACACGAGTCTTGAGATACAGAATAAAGGTATCTAATGCAGAATGGTCAGGGTCTTCCTTGATTTCAGGATACAAAAGGTCCATTACCTCATTATAATTACCTTTTTCATACAGAAGTTTTGCCTTTAAATAAGGAATCATAGGATCATCTGGATTGATCCTCTCTAATTCTTGAAGATAGGTTAAAGAAACCTCTGGTGAATTTGTATCAGATATTTTCTTCTCCAAAGCTGTTAGAGAAGGAGATAACACATACACTGCACCTGCAGCTCCTGCTGCAAGTAAGGCAACTGTGGTCTTGTTAAGAAGACGTGTTTGCTTGCGGTTATTGTCTTTGTTATTTTTCATTTTAAAGAAAGCGACTATATTATCTTAGTTACAAATCAGAGTTCCGGAGATTGTTCCCTTATCCTTAGTTTCATATACCTGAACTGAAGACTCAGAGCTTTGAGTAAACTCATGAGAAGATACTAGCTGACATTTCTTATCTGACCAGACCTTCATCTTCAGAGGAATATAAGCAAGAATCTCAAAATCGATCCTGTTGTTGTTTAGCTGCCATTTATTAACAATTCCATTGGCACTTTTCAGCATTGGATTGGATGTTCTATTCTTTTTAAAGGAAACATAGCTGCGTTTTTTGTTTAGAATCAGATAATTACCATCTTCGCAGTCGTTAAATCCAACAAGGTTGCTGGATACAGGATATCCATATGATTTAGGGGTTCTGATAGAACGGATTCCTGTTGATGTAATAACGAAAGTTCCATCTAAGGTTTTAGCAAGACCAGTCTCATACAGTGTTCTGGCTCTCATTGCGTACTCTGAAAGATACATTGGAGTAACTTCCTGAGACAGAGCGTACTCATACAGAGACTTCAGAGCTTTTAAAGAAGACTGATAGGTTCCTGAGTACATATGGTAGTAAATAGCAATTGTTTTCAGTCTGCGTGGATGACCAGTAATTTCAAAGGATTCAACAGCTCGACCAAAACCGTCAAAATGCTCAGTCCACTCATTGGTATACATATTCTCATTCATCATAGGAGCATAAACCTGTACGCCATTTGTGGTCCAGTAGATCACAGGAGAGACATTGGTCAGGGAATCTTTTCCCTTTACAACCATGGTATTGCCGCCGTTTACATTGAGAAGCCCAAGCTTTTCAACTTTATCAATGGCTTCCTTTGAAGGATCGGCATCACCAGACCATAAAAAGACCTTAACTTTTTTGCCTGGAGGACACAGCTTTGTGTTGATGTAGTTTACTGAGCCAGCAGCTTCTCTGTCATAATCAACATGATCATAGCCAGGAACAGGAAGGAACTCACCGTAGATAAGGTGAGACTTGGGATCAGACATGTTCCAGGTAAAAGGATGTGAATAGGTATGAGAAGCAACTTCAACATTAGGTAATTCGAAGATTTTACGTGCTAAAGCTTCAAGTTCTGGAGCCTGATCTGCATGAATACCGCCGGCACTGATCTCACCTTCAATAACAGAAATAGTCTGAGGAATCTCAATTGGCTTAAAGACCTCGTTATAAAGAACCTCACTGACAAGAGGACCGCCTTTAAACCATGATCGTGATGGGAAACCATCACCGTCAACATGAGAAGTTAAAATTCTGAGACCAGACTCACTACTGGCATCGGCTGCAGGGATTTCTGGCAGATTAAGCATCAAATCCAAAAAGCCAAATGGCTCTAATAGCCATATATCCTGACTGTTGTTAAGACTGGTTACAGGATAAGGGTCAACAGCTACACCTCCCCATGGAGCCTTAAATACAAGATCTGAAGTCTCGTGGTTAGGATTGGATACTCTTGCTAAAACCTTAAAACCTTTTGACTCATCTACTTTATAGCTTAACAGTTTATCTTTAGGAGAAAAAACAGGATTGATTATTCCCTTTGAAAGCGCAGGCTTTTTTTCAAGCTTGTAAGGAGCATCAAGTTCTCCCTCAGAGGTAATTCCAAATGCCTTTAAAACCTCAGTATCATCTGGAAGGTTTCCCAAAAACAGGATTGGAAGGTAACCCACGTGAGATTTAAGCCATTCAGTCAGCTCGTGGTTCTGTCTATATCCGTCACCGCCTTCTGGGTAGAATACAATGGCGGCATAACGTGAACGATCAACCTTTGAAAAATCGATGTCGTAAATATTTACATTGTCGACAATATAACCTTTGTATTCCAGAGGAGTAGTAATTCTGGTGTGAATTGCAGAACCGTTATCCTCAGAAAGATTGCCGTCATAAACACCAAGGATTCGCCTTGGGACAGTGTAGGTATAGCTTACGCCCATGCCATAAAGCATACCGTCGCTTACATAAGGAGTATAGCCAAGTGCAGCGATTCTCTTTGCAAGCTCAACTCTTCCTTCAAGATCTGTATCAGGAAGATAATCAAGACCGATAGCTTCAACACCAGCAGACTTAACATGGTTCAGTCTGTCCATAATCCACTTTCTGTCAGATTCAC
The DNA here is from genome assembly GCA_900317105.1 of uncultured Succinatimonas sp. Lineage (GTDB taxonomy): Bacteria > Pseudomonadota > Gammaproteobacteria > Enterobacterales > Succinivibrionaceae > Succinivibrio. The sequence continues at coordinate 6,295 of ONFP01000090.1, forward strand.
TAACATCACTGTAGGAATCATCTGTTGCAGAATAGGTTTTATAAACAGATTCAGCACCGACTGCTTCTGGCTTGAAGTTGATTTTGTCAAAGATTTCAAAACCACGGTTAAAGATAAGCTTAGGAAGGACAGAATGAATACCGTTGACAAGCTTGGTTAAACCTTCAACCTGTCTGTCATACTCAGCTTTATCCTCTTCTTCATCAGCATATGCATTGAAGCTATCCAATGTATCAAGAAACAGACCGTCAAAATGACGCTTTTTTAAATCCTCTACACGCTGAATAATATGATCGTGCCATAACGGAGAGGTCACATCCATGATGTTGCTTTTCCACTCTTCATTATCAGTACGTTTTGCTTCCTTAAGATAATCAGGAAGAGATTCGTCATATTCTCCAACTGAAATGTATGAGTAAACAGAAATTCCGGCATTATGCAGCTCAGATATCTGTTTGTCTGTAACATTAGAAGGATCCAGTACAACCCGGTCAAAATTCAGTAATTCACGAATCGAATCGACTTCGTTGTAATAGAAACAGATTGATTTGTTTGTTTTCGCAAAAGCAGGATTAAGCACTGTCATAAGATAAAGCAGTGCAAATACAATTAACTTTTTCAAAATATTCAA
>ONFP01000163.1 GCA_900317105.1 uncultured Succinatimonas sp.
AGTTTTGCATGCTGATCTAACGAGCGCATATCTCTAATTTTGTAATCTGAAATTATAAATGAAGCTGTGTCCAGAATAGACTTTAGCTCTTCAAGCTCATACGAAAGAGTTCTGGCATCAGAACTGATCTCAGGTCCAATCTTTCCTCTCCAAAAAGATGACTCGTCATCTAAGCAAACAGAGCTTTCTATTTCATTTACTGTCATAAATACCTCTCCATTTGATTTACTAATGCAAAATATGGACTACTGTTATCTAGGCGTTGGCGCCTTTTAAAATAATATCGATAACCTCATTGTTTGCCGCCTGGGCAACCAGTTCAGGTGTAACAACTGACTGATTTTTAAGCGCTGCATAATTAAGTGAATGAATACAGATTTTATTGATCAGACGAGGAATTCCAGAGGAAAGATCTGATATTAGATCAACTGCTTCAGAGGAAAAAAGCGGTTCTGAACTTCCTGCCCAGCGAAGGTGAGATGCAATATAAGGGCCGACCTGTTCTTTAGAGAGATTGTTGGTTTTGCAAACATACATTATTCTCTGGGTAATTGCCTTACATCTTTCTGTTCTGAGAATATTCCAGATTTCAGATTGTCCTGACAGAATTAAAGTCAGAGGTGAACCAGAATCATAGCGAGAACCGTTCAGTAAAAATCGGATCTCCTCAAGCAGGTCGAATTTCTTATAACTCATTGTAAAGAGGTGCGCCTCGTCTACGACCATAATTACTTTCTTGTGATAGGTTTCCCTCTGAATATCCAGTTCTTTATGAAACTGCCTTCTGGCATCATTGACGTATGTATGAGCTTTAATTCCAAGCATTTCCAGCGGAACTGAATATAACCATCTTGGTGTTGCGTTTGACATTGAAACATACAGCACCAGAAATTGTTCTGGATTTAGTGCTGAGGTAAATTTTCTTAATACGGTGCTTTTCCCTGTACCAGGCTCACCTGACAGCACCGCAAAGGAATTATCCTGAACCGCCAGCTGCAGTTTGTTTTGAATTTCAACAATGCTGTCTGACTTGTATAGATATTCAGTCCCGATTCTGTTGGTGAAAGGCATATTCTGAAGCTTAAAATATGATACAAAGTCTTTTAGTTCCATGGTTAATCCTCCTTCTGGCACAATTTATAGAGTGACTGCTGAGCAGGTGGTTCTGATTCTTCCTGCTTAAAGATGAGCTCATTGGAGAGCTGCTTCTTAAAAGAGCTTTCATCCTTATAGGTGCCGTTCTTTTTAGCTATATCTCTGTAATAACGCTCAACTACAGGTGTTACTGCAGACTCACCATCGATACTTTTCTCCTGAGGTAGAACTGTTTCATCTTTGATTGTGCGATCCGCAAAATCTACGTCTGAAGTAATGACATGCTCAAACAGTGGTACAAATTCATATTCGTTACCATCATCTCCTATATCCTGAGGTGATTTATTTACAGCAAGTTCAATTTTGGCATCAACCGTTGAATAAACAATGGTTACTCGTTCTCCCGCTTTTGCATAACCGGCTTTAATTTTGTAGAGCTTTCCCTTGAAACTGATGGTCCCGTCTTTAGAAACCATTCTTGAGGAATGAGTGGTAAAGGCATAATTTAACAGCTCTAAATCTGCAATTCTTACCTTGGTGCAATCATTGTTAAAGGCTTCATTTGGAGACTGCTTATGCTTTTTTCCCTGCTCATCTGTATATGAGAGGGCTGAATGAGGTCGATTATTATATTCTTCAATCCATTGAGCTATGAGTTCAACGAATTTGTCGTACCTTAAATTATCCATCAGCCTAATCTGATCAAGAAGAGCATCAAGCGTACCGTTTGCTCTCTCCAGTGCTCCCTTGGACTGAGGTGTATATGGCTTTGAACGTTTATGTGTGATGCCAAGACAGTGGCAGCAGTGATTGAATGCTTGTCCGTGATATATAGAGCCCTGGTCGGTTAGAATTGTTTCAGGAATACCATACTGCTCTATGAGCAGCTTGAAACTGCTTAAGGCTAAACCTTCTTTTTGGGAAATATCTATTTTATAGGTCAGGATTTTTCGACTGTAATTATCCATCCATAACTGGATATAAGGAGTCACAGGAAGTCCTTTCTCATTTACCACACAATAACGAGGAGGCTCCTTTACGTCTCCCTGTATCTGGCTCATTTTATGTAGTTTTCTGTATCTTCCGAAAAAGGCTCTACCTGAAACCTCTGCCTTTCTTAAAAGCTCATTGCGACCATAGCCGTTTTTACACAAATGATCCTGTAAAGTACTGCGTTTTATAATTCCAGCAAGCTCAGGATGACGACCTTCAAGGCAGGATATAATCTCATTTACACTAATGGTAGGAGACTGCAACCGCATTGCCTTTGCCTCATCCAGTAAAGATTCAAACTTGATATACAGTTTCTTATCAGTTCTAATCTTTGGGTATTTGGTATTCAATCCGGCAATTCCTTTCTCAGAGTAATCTGCAAGCCATCTTTTTATGGTTCGTGGTGATACACCGGTATCACTTGAAATTGCTTTGAGCTTCTTATAAAACTCTTTTTTTTGTTTTCTGGTTTCAGCTTTAATATGCAACAGAGGTGCTATTACCTGCAGTCTGTAGTCTGCGGTACTTTGAAATTTATCGTTGGTTGCGTAGTTATTTTTACTCATAAGACTCCCTTATTCCTAAAAATTAAACCTAAGGAGGGGCAATATCCTTCCTGAGGACAATATTACAGGCACTATAAGGAAGTGAGATCTTATGTAATGTGGATGAAATAAGGCCACGACGGCAGATGGTGAGTAAGATATTTGTCAAGGATAAATCATTTGATGAAATTTCTTTAAATGACCAGATATATTCCCAGCGACAATCTGCTGAATTCTAAGCATATTCGGGGTAATATCACGGAGTAAATTCACCGCTGAATGAAGTCTTTTTGCATGTCTCCCCAGGATATATCTAGAAAACAGAAAACTATCACCGTGGTATTTCTTAAAAAAATAGCTAAGGTAAGGTTCACCTCTGCATAGTTCTTCAATATATTTCTGGGTTAATTTCTTCCCTGGCTGGGGAGATAGCTCTAACATTCTGTAGAATATTTTATGAGCTTTAAGAACTTCATCTGCAGTTACACTATCAAGAGCCTCTTGAGGAAGCATATCCTCTCTTAGCAGAACATGAATTTCTTTTGAACCTTGACATTGTCTGTTAGCGCATGTCAGCCTTTGCAGCTGAAACTTTTCAACACAGTTCTTTCCGTAGTTATAGATAACCTTTTCATAATCTGTAAAACCGTCCTTAATCAACAACCTTCCACAAAGGGAACAGCAGGGACGCGCTGATTTATGAAAAGTAAGTCTTAAAACTTTTTTGCCATCTTTTTTAAGATGCTCAAAAATCCTGCATCCAGAATATGCTATATTGTAGAAAGTACACCGCCTTGGCGTCTGTACTGGGATGGGTGCCAGCTCGTGTGGTTTGCTAGACTTTTTAGAGCTGGCACCTGACGCCTATTTCTAAGCATAGTGCACACCTCTTCAAATATCCTTTTCT
>ONFP01000164.1 GCA_900317105.1 uncultured Succinatimonas sp.
TATAGTCAACATATCATAGGAATCACCACTTGATAAGGAATCAACACCTGAAAAAGCAACTTTAGAAGCATCAACTTTTGTTACACTTGAATCTGTTGATTTATTGGCAAAGAAGTTAATAGTAATTGTTTTACCCCAAACTACATTATCAAAACGAATAGTTGAAAAGTTTTGAACATTTCCGATGGTATAGGAGGATGGAGTCCAAGGGGTATTGTTATAACCGAATACCAAAGTGTTTCCGGTCAAGGTTACTGCGCTAATATACCAATTAGTTTGACCTCCAAATATACCTGCAGCACTCACATTAGCATCTCCATACAGATAAACTGTATTATTGGAGATGTTTACTTGAGTCTGACCATGGGCCCACCCCCCAAAAATGGTAGAAGAATATGTACCAGAACCCAGTATTACCTTATTGTTAGACGCAGTTGAACTTCCAATTCCTCCTGCATAACCTCCTGTAATCATCTTGTTTCCAAGAAATTCACTTCCTTTTTCTATAAAAACGGTATTTCCAGAGGCTGTTACTGCATTTCCTGAATAATCATCTATAATTTGGGCTCCATAGACAGTCAAATTCTTGGTAGAACTTCCTGCTTTAAACGTTACTGTATTATTATTACCTTGAACATTTCCTTGTACAGCGGCGTTCAAATTTGTATAAGCACCCATGAGGTTACTTTGATACTGATTATTTGTCGATCCATTTATCGTGCCGTAACTGGTGATACTGTTGCCATCATTGCTTCCATCTGCAACAAATTTGTTGCAATTCAACCTAGTGTCGGCATCAGGATAATTTACCACTCCAGATGATTTGACTGTAATTGTTGCAGGTGATGTTGGTGAAACTACAGAATTATAACCTCCATCTAATGCCCAGGTTCCTTCGACGTTCTTAGGGGAGGTATATACCGCATCTGCAAATGCCGTACCTCCCGCAAGGACTGAGAAAACAGCAATAACAAGAGGCTTTATTCTCATTCTATTTAATGAGTAAAGAGAACTCCCATGTTTTATCGCATCCAAATGTCTTATTTTTCTTTTCATCATCATAACCTCAGACAAATTTAGACCATCACTGTTTTTTATTTTTGTGAATAAATCTGTCAGATTGAATAAATGATGAACTGATTTAAAAAATTCCTCACAAAAAATCATGTATTTTTAGAGTAAACTGTACTTAAGTACAGTGTCTTACTTAATGAAAAATATGAAGATTCTTAGTGATAGTACAGCTAAACAGAATAATATTCTGGTATTGTTTCCAATACTGATTTATGCCATTTGTTTTACCGAAAATCTGACCGGATTTGGTCTATTTTTTAGTACCTCAATATCAGAGACCTTCTTCACTCTCGACAGTAAACTCATAACCATATCAATCTTCTGCTGTCTTTTATCTGTTGGAATGCTATCTTTTGCCTTCACTAACCGTTATGTTTCTAACAAAAGGCTTCCTATCTTTGTAACGGGAATCTGTTTCACAAGAATTCTTATCTGGCTCTGTATTTATAACAAGTTAAGTGATCTGAGTATTGTCAATACCATGCTTATTGTCCTTTATGCTCTTGATTTAGGCTATATCTCAGCCTTTGCCTTTTATAGAGGACTAAAACTTACTCCTAGAAACAGATTTGCAAGATATATCGGTTTTTCTCTTGCCTTTGCAGTGCTATTGACAATGATTATTGGAAGACTGCCATTAACCCCAGTTAGCAGCAACTTCTATCTGGGAATTGTTTGTCAGGTACTGATTATCTTATTCTTCAGAATAAAAATTGAAGGCCAGCAATTAGAGCTTACAGAAAGAAAAGTTCGCATTTCTCCAGGAATGAGACGTTATCTTAAGAACGGCATCATTATGGTTTCGGTCCTGAGTTTTCTACATGGAATGACAGATGGTGTGGATTACTTTATCTTCAAGAACAGTGAAGTTGATGTTGTCCACGAATACTATCGTCTTTTCTATGTCTTAAGTCTGATTACTGCAGCCATACTTTATGATAAGTTCAAGTACTATCAGATGCTTCTTGCTATTCTTGCAACAGGTCTTCTGATTCTGGCCTTTCAGCTGTACAACACAGAGTACTTCAATGTGGTTCATTACCTTGATAGTATCTGTTCTGGTTTTATACTTGTCTTTATCATGAACATATTTGCTGAAGCCTCAGCCGTCACTGATAAACCATGGATGTGGTGTAATCTTGGAAGAATCATTCAGTTTGCTTTGAACTCGATAGGATCTGTTATCTCTGTGTGGCTTCTAGATCAAAATCTTACTGCAACATCACAGTTTATATTTCTGATCCTTTTGTGCGTACTGATTTTTATGCTGTATCACGGCTCAATGAACTACCAGATAGAAAAACAGTATCGTACTCTGAGCATGAGACTAAATAAAGAACTAGAAAAGTCACGACCAACTGCAGTTGAAGATGTTACTAACAGTAAAGCAAAGGATTTCAGTAAAGGAATATCCTCAGAATCTTATAAAAGAGTATCTATAACCAACAGACTTTTAATAAATTCTCACAAAAATAAGCAAGGAAAAAAGGAAATCCACATAAAAAGTCAAAATGAATCTCTGCAGAATGATCTTAAAGACTTTATTTCGGCTTATGACCTAACATCAAAGGAATCTGATATTCTTAAGGAAATCTTACAGTTAAAATCAATTAAAGATATGGCTGTAGAACTGGACATAACGGAGAGAACAGTGAAATACCGTATTTCCAGAATTTTTGAGAAAACTGGAACTAAAAACCAAAGAGAACTACTCAAAAAAATAAATGAATAGCCTGCAATCCAAACTGAACCTGTATTACCTAGATACAGAAAGTTCCATCGCAATATCTCAGATACAACATAAACACAGACAATTTACACTATACAGAAACAGAGCTATGAGTAAGGTTACCGAGGGAAACCATCTCACAGCTCTTTTTAGCAAAGCCAATACCTATTCCGTAGACATTCTTATATCTTTTGGAAATAAATTTTGAGGCATAATCTTTTTGGATTATCTGTTTTGTTGCATCAAGAGCTACATCATAACAGTCATCCAGTTCTTGGGCTTTCTTCATCTCTATGATACAGGCGGTTTTAGTATCATAGTTAGTTAAGACAATATCAGAGAATCCTGTTCCTGTCTCAATTTCCTCATGGTACTCAAGACCTTTAGTTGAAGCAGCTATTCCAAGAATACCTGTCATAAATCCGTGGTAGTAAAGCTCATCACCGCTGTTTCTAATACTTAAGAACTCTTTTAGCATGGTGCTGATTAAAGCCTGAGCTTCTTCAGTCTTATTCTCCATGAGTAAATCCACCAGGCTTAGAGTCTGATTAAACCAGTGATGATTATTCTTGGTGTAGAAGTTTTCAAACTTACTCTTAAAACAGAGGGCTACCTCATTATTGGGAATTCTGATTTTTACCTTGTCACAAGAGTTTGTTTCTTCTGCATAGGTTGCATAGCCTGTATGCAGCATTAAGGTCATAAAGATATCAAAATCCATGTTATTGTTGATATCTGGATATGTGGTAAATTCCTTTAATGAAATCTCTATGACATTTCTGTCTGAG
>ONFP01000166.1 GCA_900317105.1 uncultured Succinatimonas sp.
AATGAACAACCGCTTCTTTGAAGCCTCATCTTTTTAGATCGATATCTTTTCTAAATTAATCAGCTAATTACCCATATAGTATTTAAGATCCCGTGTATGGTTTGGTGGTGATTCAATGTCTTTTACGAAATCGCTTCTGGCGATTGCTGTATTTGAAGCTATATGCTGTTCGGCGCAGGCTGCAACCGTGAAGTATGTGGATATTTTCGGTAAGCCTATGTTTGCCCTAAATTTCGTAAATGACTATGCTCAACATGATGAAGCAGGAAATCTTTGGAGCCTGTCAGATGCTCAGCGGAATGCAATTGCTGATGCCTCCTCTATTTGGGGAGAAATTTTTGCAAAAAAAAGTCGTAATACCACCTACCTGCCTATTTCAATCAAACTGGTATATGACCCAAATAAACAGAATAACGCCTCAGCCTATTCAGGGGTTAGTGATAACAAAGGTTACTCCTTACTTCAGGATGGTATTATCACAGGAAGAATTGCCGGCAGTAGTCTTGCAGCATATGATATCAATCAGTCAAACTCAATTGATTTCATGCCTTATCTGTATCCTCTACCTACCTTGAATGTAGGTCAGGAATTAATCACGCTGACCTTTCATGAACTTACACATGCCATGGGTATTTTAACCGGTACTAATACTCTTAAAGAAATAGACGCTAGATGGGAATTAGTGAAGGATGATGAAGGCAGTTCTGATATTGTTGATGCTCTTTATGATTATGGATATGTTAATGATAATAACGAGCTTTCTGCCCCAGAAAGAACAGGTATTGTAGTTGAGCTTTCTGCGTTTGCAGAGCACTTGTGGTCTTACATGGAGATAGTTGATGGTAAGGGTAAAGAGAATCTTAACAAGACTCCTACTCAGCTTAAGTATTTATCTCTGCTTTCATCATCCACTAATCCGATAGAGGGATCATTTATTGTCGGTGAAGAAGATGAAAGTGGCGTTTACTTTAAAGGTGATAATGTTAATGAAGTTCTAAATGGAGCAGAGAAATTACCTGGTGTTCCAATAAACGGTTTTGAGGCTGAGAATAATGATTTTCTTTTTGAACTGTCTCATTTTGAATTAGCCCACAGCATGATGAGTCACCAGAACTGGCGTAACTACGTAACTCTGATGGAAGCGGAGATGGCTGTATTCCAGGATATCGGCTATAACTTTGACAGACGAAATTTTTATGGCAGTTCTGAATACCGTGATGGACAAATCTACACCAACACTAAACCTTTCTATGCCAGAAATGGAGAGGGTACAGCCTATATTGCAGGAAAGCCTAATACAGCAACTTTAGGTGTAGGCTTTCATCTGTATGGTTCTAACAATACCATTACCCAGGGAGCAGAGCTGTTAGCTGACGGAAGAGGCGGTACCGGTATCAGAGCAGACGGTTCAGGAAATAAAATAATAATTCCAGCCTCGACCAGAATTACAGCAAACGGTGATCACGGTACAGGAATTCTGATGTCCTATGGAAGAAACAATACGATTATAAGTCAGGGTACCGTTGTGGCAAAAGGTACAGGAGGAAAAGCAGTTGCCTTTGATTTTGGTATGAATCTGCTTGGAGATGATCTAGAAAGACGTGGATCCTATATCTATACACTTAAGGATGTGAAAAAAGATGTAACCGATCCTCTTAACCCGGCTAATGCAATATATGATGATATTAAGGAACTAGAAGGCCCACTGGTAAGTACATTTGAACTCTCCGGAAGCCTTGAAGGCAGTTATGCTTCAATCTACATTGCAAAGAATGCCTATGTTAACCAGATCAATGTGCTAAAAGGTGCTTCTATCAAAGGAGACATTATCTCTGAGTGGGATCCTAATAATGAATATATCAGTAATAATGCACCTCAAAATTTGTATACAGCTCTGAATTTCGGTTACGGAGTAAAGGCAGACGGAACATCCACAGGTTCAGGTGATGATTCTTTCTTCATGACTCTGGACGGTTCAATTGCAGGCTACAAGAGTTTAAATGTAAACCATAAAGCCGGAACTTTGAACATAGAAGGTACCGTCTCTGCCTATAATCTAAACAACAGCGGATATCTTGCCATCAAAGGAACTACGGCAGATAAATACAGTGCAGAAATCCAAAATTATTTTGAAACATCCGGTTCTCTTGAAACCGGCTTCTACGCGGACAGTACAAGCGATAAGATAAAAACTGCATACGCATCTTTGGATGGAAACTGGATTTTAAGACCAAATCGTGATTTCTATAGTAATAAAGCTCGAATTTCTCCAGAGTTTCCTGTAGTTTCATCAAATTCGTTGTTAGGCTGTTTTACAAAAGCAGGTTTGGTAGGCTCTTTCTCTCCAACACTGAAGATGAAGCTTTTGAATGACAGCGGAACTAATCCTGAAATTGAAATGTACCGTGACAGTGATGCCTATTCAAAATATGCGGAGAGCGGAGCAGATGCCGAGGTTGGCAGTGCCTTGTATGGCATAGCCTCTGAGGCTCAGGGAGATATGCAGGAGCTGATAACAAGTCTGGATTTCTCAGACATGCAGGGTAAGACTGTAACGTCAGCCCTAAAGCAGTTAGGACCAGGAGCCTTTGACTACGGTTCTATGACAGCCTTAAAGGACAGTACCGCTGTAACCGGAGAGATGATGCGTCATATGCAGGGAACCATGCTCAGCTCCAGATACAACAATCTGTATAACAGCGACAGTCTCATGGCCTCCAACAGCTATGATTTA
>ONFP01000167.1 GCA_900317105.1 uncultured Succinatimonas sp.
CCTGTTGTCGCTTTTCCTTCTGACAATTGATCCTGCCACAATGTTTGAATTGTAGCTTGTGCAAAGCGTTTTAATTCTTTCAAGAATATAACCGCCATCCTCGTCCTGAGTATGATTTACATAATCTGTGCTGGTTGCAAAAAACTCTGGAATAACTATTAAATCAATCTTCTTGCCTTTGTAAGGAGACAGCATATTTTCAAGTTTGTTAAGGTTTTCATAAGGATTTGAATAGATAGACTGAATCTGAACAATAAGTACGTTTATCATAAGGCATGACTCCGAATCTGAATAATAAAAATCATTATAATTCAGATAAATAATAATATCTCATACTAATCAGTATGTTTTGCACTAAACTAAAGCTTTTTAAGATAATCTTATTAAGAAATACTTATATCTTATTGCTTTATATGCTAAAAGAGGAATCGCATTTCTTGAAAAACGTTACATTCTTTCCAATATTCTAAATATTGTTGCCAAAAATACTTTTTACTTTAAAAATGTACAAGGTGACAATTCTTAATATTCATACATGTATGTATGTTTAATATATTGAAATATCAGTAATTAAATAATACGACAAACAAATCGATCCGATCTCACTCACATAATTGAATGAGAACCGATCAGAATAATCAAAATCATAAGCAGGCCTTATGAAGTGTTCTTTTACAACCAGTTTTATTTCAAAGTAGAGCTAGTATTATTGCTATTTCCTGGATAAGAGGAATAAGGTAGCTCAGAAACCATATCTGGTTTCTGTTTGAGGATTTTAGTATGGAATTATTCTTCTACAGGCGGAGTACTGAAGTATTCACATAGATACTGCATGGCAACAAGTGGATGCTGTCTGAATACTGAGAATACTCTCTTGTAGGGTATAAGAGGAGCTCTTGCTGCAGTTTCTGCATTACGGTGTTTTACGTTACTGTAACCTCTTTGAGACATAAGCTCTCTTGAAAAGGTTGTAACGTTCAATACCATACTGTTAAGGCCAACAATTGAAGCTAAATGATTATCATCACAGCAGTGCTGATTATCCTGAAGCAGAACGGTATCCAGGATATTGTGCTGAGTTTCAAAAAGCCATCTGGTCTTGAGTGAATGAACTATCTGTCTGCAGTTATCTTCTGTGTATTCAAGGCTTGAGATGAAATACAGCACAGACTCAGTAGGTTTTCTTTGTATTGAGTTTTTCCTGTCATCTCTAAGGTGTTCCTGTGTAACCTTGCTTACTCTGATAAGAGTTCTGGTATTAGAGTGCATACAGTAAAGCTGACATCCATCAATGGCACTTACAGGAATGATATCGTACTTTCTGGTCTCAATGCGTGAGCTTTCCTTCTTGGTAAACTCATAATGGAAATACTCATGTCCCTGAGGATTCTTCTCAAGGAAATTGCTGATACCGGCTACTGCAGTCTGATTGCTAAGATTGGTTTTAACAGCAAATATCCAGTCGAGTTTTCTTGAGTTTAGAAAGTCGATTAACTCGCCTCTGGCATTGAGTGCATCAGCATAAAAGATATCATCACTGCTGATATGGGCATCTTTAAGCATTGCCATAAAGGCCTGAGCTTCATTGTTCTTATACTTCACCAATGTGTAATTAAGGACATTACGAGTATCGCAGTCAAAGAAGCTTACTCTGTGAGCTCCTTTTTTCCTGCGGTTTGACTCGCCTCTTCTGAATGAACTGCGAAGCTCCTGTCCATCACCGCCTATTAAGTGGCGGTATTTGATGTCAGTGGACTCAAGCTCGTCATCAAGTGATTTTCTGATGTTTTCTAAAAGCTCCTGAGCCTTTATTTTGATATCACCAAAGTACTGTCTGAACATTGAGGAGAATTCACCGTCAGGTATCATCTTAAGAAAGAACCTTATGGTCTCTGCTGATATCATCCACTTCGGAGATGGCATTGATGGTATCAGGTACTGCATTATAGGATTATGCTCAAACCAGAACTGAGCATGCTCTTTACAGTCTTTGTTACCACAAAGAGAGGACCAGATGACTACCATCAGCACCACATCTGAGGTATAGATGACGCATTCAGGATCTCGCTTATCATGCTGTAAATACCTTCTGGCTATATCCTGGCGCAGTGCCATTACAGCAAAGGTCAGAGGACACCTTTTGATGAAACGCTCAACCTTCTGTTTTGCGCTATAGACATAGTCCATATAGTCATCAAAGAAGAAATCTCCTTCATGATAGCCTTTCTTGTTCAGGACATTTACATACTGCTCAATGAAATCATCTTCAGTGTCAGCAGGTGCGCTAAAGCGGGTATGCGATAAGGCATACTCCTCTAACTCCTTAAACTGAACCTGTGATTCCATTGCTATTTCCAAAATTTACCGAAACTTTCAGTATTTGATCAGAAAACAGTATCTTTGGCAAGAAATTTCTTGATCTGCGATCCTCAGATCACACTATTTATTACGTGCGTGATCCTTGAATCGCAACTTTGAAATAAAACTGGTTGTAAAAGAGCACTCTATCAGGCTAGCTGATGATTATTTTTGATCGCCATTTTTTTGTGATGGCGATCGGTATCATTTGGTTGTCGTAATTAAATAATACATACGTATAATGAATTTAACAGAATTAGATCTACAATAGAAATAAGAGCAGCATTTATAGGAGAAAAAAATTATGCTTAAATTCTACAAATGCCCTCATTGCGGCAACTTAATTGCAATGATCAAGGATTCTTCA
>ONFP01000154.1 GCA_900317105.1 uncultured Succinatimonas sp.
CTTGAGTAAGTTTCCATATCATCCTCCAAACGAAATGCTATGGTTAACTTTATTAAAAATTAGAACAGGTTAGAATGACGCTTTAGGCTGACCAGTTACTGGAAATTAAGCTTGATTCAGATGAGGAAATTTTAATCCTTACTCTGGAAGTTAATGAACAGTTTGAATATATTTTGTCTAAGCTCAAGAGTAACTTTACTAAGTTTGAGTTAGCCAATTTCCTTGTTCTGAAAGGAAAATATTCTAAAACTCTGTTCAGACTTCTTACTCAGTACAAAAACATGGGTAAGGCCTACAAACAGCCTGTAAACTCAATTACGTTTGACTGGAAGAATTTTAAGGAGCTGATGGGTATTCCTAAATCTTCAATCTATACTACTGCCCGTATTGAAAAACAGATCCTGGAGCCTGCTATCGGAGAAATATCCTGGACTCAGATTGATATTCTTACCAACTACAATGGTGTGGAGTTCCCTTATTTCATCAATCTTCAATACAAGAAAATCAAAAAGAATCCAACCAAGAAGACTTCCCCTGTTGTTAAAATCGAGTTTACCTGGGACAGCAACGATCTGCTGCTGCAGAAACTTGATCCGGATGCAGAACGCAGAAATCAGCTTTCAAAGGAATTCGATAAGGTAAAAGAACTGGGTGAGGAATTTCTTGAGTTACGGCGCATGAAACACCGTAACGAGCTGCTTTCTCTGAAGATGGAGAATCTTCTGAGCGATGAACAACCAAAAGACGGTGTTCCTGAAGATGTAGCCGACGCAGAGGTTGTTACAGTTGATGATACGACCACTCCATTTTAAAAACAATTGTGAAATAAAACGTAGAAACTTTCTATAGTAATTACTTTCTTTGCCTTTATTTGCATTATATTTTATTATATCATCTATATATTTTATTATACCATCTATATCTGTGATTTAAATCACACCTTTCTTGCATATATTTTTACATATTCTTGTCAAAACCTCTACAATTTTCAATAGAAATAAAAAATAATCATAAAAATATTTATTCGGATATATTGAAGAAAATGAAGAGGTTTCTATGACTATAAAAGCCAAGCTTAGACTTAGCTATTTTCTCATGATCGTTGTATCGCTTATGCTGTCGTGGTCTGCTTTAAGCTCAATGCTTAAAAGTCACGATGTTGCATCCTACGTTCACACAACTCTTGTTGACCGATACAGCCGTACCCGCCGAACCGGTGATTTAATCTCTCAAATAGAGGCTCAGATGGAGAAAATCAGTCTGGGAGCTGATTCAAGACCAATAGTTCCTGTTATAGATGATTTATCAAAGCAGCTGCAGCTTGCTGTTGATGAAATGCAGGAGAGTCGTTATCCAACTGAGGTAGGTGTGGTTAAACAGTCAACCAGGCTTTATTTGGAGTCTCTGAATAAAAGAGTTTTTCCTGCACTGGAAGCACTGGATGAAACTCAGGCTATGACCTATCACAGCGTAGAGATGATTCCTCATTATATTGTAATTCAGAATAACATTGTAAAGATAAACGGTTATCAGATTGAAGGTGTTACCGAGCAGTCCGAGGCGATGAACGATACCTCAGGTATTGTCACTGTAGGCGTTGTGACAGTAGTTCAGCTTATTATTGCACTGTTCATTATGTTCTATATGCCTTCAGTCATTATCGGAAACATCAGAAATGTAATCCGTATTTCTAAGGTTATGGCAGACGGTAAGCTTAATATCGCTATTGATACTGCCCGTAAGGATGAGTTTAAGGCTCTGCTGCAGTCACTTGAGACCATGAGAGTATCATGGTCAAAAGGTGTCGAGAAGATCCAGAGTGTCAGCTCTAATATTCATAGGCAGATGGTTGAGATAACATCTTCCTCAAAGGTGATGTCAGATACTGCACAGGAAAATCAGGCTCAGGCGCTTACAGTGGCAGCTGCATCAGATGAAATGGTATCAACCACTGGTGATATTGCAAATAACTGTGAAAATGCCTCCGTGACAGCGGAAATATCAGCCCAGAGTACAACAGAGGGAATCAGCCGTGTAAATCAGACTATCGCCATGCTAAACAGTCAGGTTGAAAAATCCAAACAGGATGCCGCCATGGTTGAAGCTCTTGCTCAGACTGCTCAGAAGATAGGCTCTATTGTAATGACCATTGAGGATATTGCGTCTCAAACCAATCTGCTTGCGCTTAATGCTGCAATTGAAGCTGCTAGAGCCGGTGAAGCAGGAAAAGGTTTTGCTGTAGTTGCAGATGAAGTTCGAGCTCTAGCTCTTAGAACCTCTCAGTCTACTCAGGAAATTACCAGAATAGTATCTCAGGTCCAGCTTGACTCTAATGCAGCAAATGACGCTATTCAGCAGTCTGTTAATGTATTAGACGGTATTTCCTCAGAAACTTCCAAACTCACGGAAATTCTTAATGAAGTCACACACAAGGTTGATGAGGTTAACTCACAAATAACTCAGATTGCTACTGCAGCTGAAGAGCAGACCACTGCGACAGCAGAGATCTCCTCAAATATGAAAGGTATTACTGATGGCAGTCAGCATCTGGCGATACAGTTGAATGATGTTCAGAACAATATCCGACAGACCGAGGATGAAATTGAGGGACTGCTGCAGGTAGTTCATCAGTTTGAAATCTAATTTCCGTACTTAACAATGTGTTCACTCCAAGCAGAGCTTTTTTCCTGCTCTGCTTTCTTTATAAGCTTCAAAATTTGCATCTCATATCTTCAGGACCAAACTAATACTGTTACTTCTTTTTTCTAGATCAGAGGGGAATATGAACATACGTCAGAAAAATAATACAAAAGACATCGACTGTTTAGCCCTTTTTCTCCATCTTAATTAGAGCATCCTCTGTCTTATGAGATTCAACTGCGGTGTCAGGAGCAGCAACTGAAACTGTTTTCACATCAGGCTTTAAATACTCCTGCTCTATTGTCTAAACAGAAGCCTTAAGCTCATCATTTTTACCTGTATTTTGCAGCAAAACACCAAAATTCGACTAATTAGCGAAGGCTAACTTCCTTATTTGACAAGGAGCTAGCCTATTTTTGTGACCTGATTATCTGTTTTAATAATGCACGTATATTACACCTTGCATATATGTTATAATATCTGTTAAGAATTAGGCTCATGAGGTGTTTGTAT
>ONFP01000171.1 GCA_900317105.1 uncultured Succinatimonas sp.
ATTTGTTATCGCAACTAATGAAGAGCTGATGATTGCTCGTTCTGCAATGAGCTTCGTTAAGTAATTCAGTTTAGAATTCAATCAGGCGCTCGGTCTTTTTAGGCTGAGCGTTTTTTATTTTCTCTCTCTATCGGTCCTTCTGTATTAGCCCTTTAAATAGCATTTAATGTGATCGTAACCTCTTAATTTTTCTAAGATTTATCTATATTTCAAAATGATAATTTAGATCAAAAAAAGATATTTAAAACTGTGATCTCACTGAAATCTTAATCGAGGATTTCTCCTATACTCAAAAATGCTCCCCAAATGGTTTTGTTATGATTGCCGGGCATATTCATGTTTAAGTCTGTACCTCTTACCGTATTGGCTGTTGCTTTGCTATCCTGCGCAAATGCAGCCTCTGTTTATGATAAGGATGGAAACATTCTTTATCTGGACGGACGTGTACAGTCTGTTTTGTCCAGTGGCAATCATAACAACGCTAAGGAAATCGAATCCGCACTTCAGAATTCGTCTGATATATCAATAGGTGGAAAAAGTAAACTTAACGACTGGATATCTGCAACTGCATCTCCTCTGTGGGAAGTTTCTGATGCGTCTTCCTATAGAACCTTCAACGCATCGGATATGTACGGTACAAAATCTGTTAAGCCTAAATATTACTCTGTGTACCGCGATGATCAGCTGCAATACGGTTTTGCAGGAGAGGGCTTTCACACAAAGTTAGGCATTCTGTCTTCTCAGAATCAGGCCAAAGTTGCCAGCTCCCTGATAGGATATTTTGATAGGGCAGAAGGTTTTGCTGTTGATTCAGGTATTAATCTTGCTCTTGGCTATACCTTTGATGATGTTTTTTTAGGATCTCTGTCTGTGCGTGGAGGATTCAGTCATGTGAATGGACAGACTCCTAACGTAGCAGATGTTTATGGCTTTAATGCCTCAGACTGGAGTCATTTCTACGGTGCTTCTTTTGAAGACATTGACCAGGCGAACTTTGGTGTTTCGTGGAGTGATATGGATTCAGGTCTGTATCTGTCGGCTTTATATGATTACAGTAGAATTGATCTGTTAAGCGGAGAGAGTGGTTCTGTTGCCGGCAGGGTAAATGGAGTGACACTTTCTTACCTGGATTATATTCAATCCCAGGGCTTTGAATTCGCGGTGGGATATGCCTTTGATAACGGTTTTTCTGCCTTGCTCGGTTATGAGATCAGCTACAATAAGGCAAAGTCTCTTACCAATAGCTATGATTATGCGTTAGTTCGCAGAATACCTGTTCTGATTAACTATAGACTTAATTCTAACTTTAATGTCTGGGGTGAGGTTGGAATTGATGCGGGGTCTGATAGAAAGTTCTCTGAGTTTAAGGTAGATAAAAAGGACTCTAAGAACGTATTCTCCTTAGGTGCCCGCTATACTTTCTAATTCTAAAGGAAGTTGAGCTGTAATTTACTTGTAAGATATGGCATTTTCCTGAATATTTGTACAAAAGAGCTGAAACTCAAGGTTCAGGAGTATTCAGATAGATTCCCTGTCATGACATATAGTGTAAAAAAAAGATTTGTATTCGCCATTATTGTTGTTGCTGCAATAATTCTGATTGCAGGCTATGCAATAGGCTGTTACTTTATAAACTATGCTTTAAAGCGTGGAAATGAGACTGATCCACTGGCACCACCTTCAGCCTGTGTCAGTATTCTTGACAGGAATGTGATTGTTCCATCCATGCCTGAAGCTCCTGCTGAGAAATGGACTATAACTGCACCTGAGAACAGGAAACTCTTCGCAACCTTCTATGTCCCAGCCACAGAGAAACACCTCTGGGTAATCCTTGCGCACGGCTATGGTAGAAACCAGCGTTATGTTGGAGACTTTGCCAAAGCATATCTCCAGAGAAACTGGAATGTTCTGACTCCCGATTTATGTGCCTCCGGAGAAAGTGAAGGTCAGTACATCACTATGGGTATCAAGGAAAGTGAGGAGATTGTCTTATGGGCGAAAAAGATCATAGAGCGTGATCCTAAGGCGCAGATCGTACTTCATGGGATATCAATGGGAGCAGCCTCGGTTCTGATGGCTGCAGCTAATAATAACGTGCCTGGGCTGAAGTCAGTCATAGAGGACTGCAGCTATACCAGTGCCTATGAGATGTTTGCCCGTCAGCTTGAGGTTCTTTTTGGGCTACCAGAGTTTCCTGTCATGAGCTGTATTGATCTGGTGAGTGGTATCAAAATCGGAGCTAGAATTTCAGAGGCGTCACCACTAAAGGTAATGTCTCGGATAAATGTTCCGGTAATGTTTATCCATGGTGATAAAGATACGCTGGTGCCACTTTATATGATGGAGCAGTTATATGTCAGCTGCAGAGGCCCTAAGACAAAACTTGTTGTAAAAGGGGCTGGACATGGAGATTCTCTGAAAGAGGCTGGAGATGAATACTGGAAAGCTGTTTTCAGTTTTATCTGTTCCGCCTGAATACACCTAGAAGCGTGGTCTAGAAGAGAAATTATTTACGCTGGAAGATTATTTCCTGATACCTGAAGGTATCAGGAGATACAGAGTTCTATTTTT
>ONFP01000172.1 GCA_900317105.1 uncultured Succinatimonas sp.
TTGAGGTATTTCTACTGTTAAGTTTAGTAAAAGTCCTATGATTTTTGCAAGAAAATTACAAAAAGTCCTATGACTTTTGCAAG
The DNA here is from genome assembly GCA_900317105.1 of uncultured Succinatimonas sp. Lineage (GTDB taxonomy): Bacteria > Pseudomonadota > Gammaproteobacteria > Enterobacterales > Succinivibrionaceae > Succinivibrio. Next base: position 84 of record ONFP01000172.1, read on the forward strand.
AAAAATACAAAAAGTCATATGAATTTTGCAATTTAAAACTAACTTTTAGAAAATTTCAACGCACTTTATTCAAAAAAATCTTCACTGGTATAAAAAGGCATTAAGTCTTGTAGACTTGCTCATTGAAAATAAAGCTGAAGAAGCCAAAACTCTCATAAGCTCTATGTTAAAAGAGTTTTTTAAGTATCAGGAATACTGGTCATGAACTATATTGTCATGGTTTTATGGTCTGGGGGTAGCTCCTGCATGCACCTCAAGGGACATGGAATTTCACGAAGAAATGGAAAGAGGGGACGGTTTTCCTGATATTGTTCTCAAGCAGGATTCTTCTGAGACGGTAACTGTTCTGGAGTTTAAGAAAGGCGAGAATGACCGCTTGAGCCGGATTAAGAGTGCTGAATACGCTTCAGAACAGATCTTAAAGAAAATATATGCAGATCCATAAATTAACGAGCAGTACAGGAATGTATATGCTAAGGAACCGGTTTTGGCGGAATGGAATGTTATGTTATGTTCAGTCTCCAGTTAATTTGGCTGATAATAAATAATCCCAGGGGGGATTTTTTTTCTCTTCTTTTCTGCTCCTGCTCACAGGAATTTCCTCTATTAAGGTGGGGCATGTCATTTTTTTAAGCCTTGTATCCAATCATTTTTTCAGATCCTTATGCATCAGGTACCACAGATGTTCATCAATCCAACAATGCTCTCCTAATTGCCAGCGGCTTAAATCACCATCAAAAGGACAGTTGTCAAACATAGAAAAGCTTTCATCGACATGCGAAACATCCCAGTCACTGATATCCTGATTAAACTCAGAATCCTCAAAAATCCAGCTCATTTCATAAACACTAGAAACATCCCACTTTGAAATATCCTGATTAAACTTTGAACCACTGAACATGCCGCTCATCTTTCCTACATTAGATACATTCCAGCGGCTTATATCTCCATTGAAGACTGACTTACTGAACATGTACTCCATGTTCTCAGCGGCGCTGACAAGCCAGTTTGAAATATCTCCGGTAAATTCAGATTTGTAAAAACAGTAGGCAAAGTTCCTGCAGCAGCCTACCTTCCATTTACTGATATCCTGATTGAATACTGATTTCTTAAAGGTTCCTTCAAGCGATTTAACCGATATCAGGTTCCACTGTGAAATATCTCCGTTGAACTCTGATTTGCAGAACATATAGCTCATATCGGTAACATTTGTTGTTTTCCATTTGCTGATGTCACCGGTAAATTTGGAGGCCCTGAACATTGCTGACATATCTCTGCAGTTTATTACATCCCAGTTTGAGATATCACCATTAAAGGTACTGCCTTTAAACATCTTCCTCATACTATGCACATGAAAGACATTCCATTCTGAAATATCAGAATTAAAGTCAGCATTCATGAACATGCCTTTAAAGCAGGTTGCAGTATTAGGAAAACGCCAGGCGAAGATCTTGCCGTTAAACTTCAGATTCGACAGAGCATAGGAAAAATCGGTAAGCAGGCTGACATCAAGCACATTCAGATTGGCGCTGTTGCCGTATTCTCTTATAAGCTGCCTGACTAAGAGGCGGAGCTCACTGTTGGTTCTAACCTTTATCTTTCCTCCCTTTTTCAGTATGTCCTCATGCCAGCGGTCCATTTTAAAAAAATCAAAAAGCAAAAATGGATTGTCCTCAAAAGGAGTATCCTTAAAGGCGGTCTCAATGGTCTTCCAGGCTCTTATTATGTTCCAAGAGGAGATGTCTTTTGAAAACTTTGAGCCTTTGAACATATAGGACATATCCTCAACATTGAATACATCCCACTTTGAAATATCGCCATTAAAATCTGAGTTCAAAAAGAGTCTGCTCATATCGGTTATGTTGGAAACATCAAGATCGTTTAGGGAGCATTCAGGGCCAAACGATCTGATCCTGCTGTCTATAATCTGCAAAAGCTCTTCTTTAGATCGCACAATGATCCTGTGTTCATCTGCATAGCACATACCTGCTCCTCAAAAGTTTTATCTTTATTCTGTGTAAAGTTTAATAACAGTTAATTCCAGAATTTAAAGTGTATTCTCAGAAAAACTGGGGGCTTATTGGGGGAGTCAAACGTGATTCAAATGTAATTCAAAGATGATTTAAACGGCCTTTGTTATTTACTGTTCTGAAGCTTACATCTGGTAATAAAGTTCGTATTCTGGTAGCTTTTTTTCTGACTTTAAAGCTATAAACCCTTTATTTATCAGCTTTAACCATAATTTTTACATACGAACAGATAAAATTTATAAAATAATTTTTATACTTATTAAAATCTGGAACACTCAGGATTTATCATTTATACAGAAACAGATAGAAAAGGGGATAAAGCTTCAACCTTAAAGGCTGCTCCTTTCAGTATTAGCCTATAAATTACAGAGAGTTATGATATGAACTGATGATTAGATAAAAGCCTTTCACCTAAGTCTTTATTTATTGCTCGTAAATCTAATTCCTTATCCGTACCTGTGAGCTTGATGCAGAATACTTTGTGAAGATGAATGATCATGATGATCTTTGTGAGTGTGTTTCATGCGTCATTAACGATTTTGACGGTTTTGAAAAAGGCCTCTGGGATAAGTTTTCCATACATAGAAAGCAGGATCTTGATGAGTATAAGGAAAGATCCTCAAAATTTTCTAATCTGCTCCGCTTCATTGATATGGAGCTCTCTCATGCTGAAGCTAAGATTTTCTGGTCTGTAATCAAAAAACAGATTATCTCAGTGCTGAAGGCTCAGGGAGAGTTTACAGTTCCTGATAATAACAGCTTTAGCAATGCTGAAGGCAAGATTGCGAAGTATCTGGGTATCGACCGACAGTGGATCGAGTATCTTACCTCCTATGTGGTCATTGCCCGTAAAAGAGCTGTGTATAATACCTTATCCTACATGGATCTTGATAAGGATGAGAAGATTGAAGAGTATGCCTACTGCCTGGGGTTTAGTGCCGAGAAGTTCAGAAAGATCGGCAATGAGCTTTTTAGAATGGGCTTTTTTGTGAGAATGGAAGACGACTTTGATCATCATCTGTCAGATAAGATCTTAGATACCTATGATCCTTTCTTAAAAAGTGATCCATCAAAATGGTTTGACAGGCTTGAATACAGCGATTCCTTAAAGCTTGAGGATTTCATGGTCGAGGATAAGGCTATGAATATGCTCAAAAGCTTTCTCTCAGGAGCCATGGGCAAGAATACCAATATTCTGCTCTACGGTGAACCTGGTACCGGTAAGACCTCTCTTGTAAAGACTCTGGCAAAAGAGCTTAATCTGACTGTGTTCTCTGTAAGCTCCGGAGTTGACGACAATGATGCAGACCGACGCCTCTCGCTTGCCGCCTGTGTTAATTTTGCCAGACGCTACAAACAGAAACCTCTGGTGCTGGTGGATGAGGCCGAACGTCTTTTATCAACCGATTTTGGCAATAACAGATTCTCTAAGGATAAGGCATGGCTTAACTCTTTTTTGGAGAAGAGTGATGTCAGCATCATCTGGATTACCAATCAGATTGATCATGTTGATCAGGCGGTAAGACGCAGATTCGATTTCAGTCTGTATTTTCCTAAGCTCAATAAAAAACAGCAGCTTAAGATCTGGGAGTTTGTCCTCAACAAGTATGAGGTAAAAGGCTTTATCTCCTCAAAGGCTTTAAATACCCTTAATGCCGATTTTGAAGCTCCTGTATCGGTAATCGACAAGAGTGTCCTCTGTGCTAAGACGCTTTGCAAAGAGGGTAAAAAGGAGTTTGCCTCTATCCTCAGAACGCAGCTTGAGTCCTACGTTTCTCTGCGTGAGGATGGTATTTCCTCAGAAGTTCTTAAAAAGAACATAAAAAAGAAGAAGAGTGAGACTCCTAAGATGGATGATTATTCAACTGATGCGGTTAACTTCAACTGTGATATCAACAGATTCATTGAAGGCTTTAAAAAGCTTCATGAAACGGTTAAGGGAACTAAAAGTCCAGAGAAGGGCATTGGTACCATTCTTTTCTATGGCCCTCCAGGAACCGGTAAGACTGAGCTTGGCCATTACCTTGCAAAAATAACCAAAAGAAAGGTGGTGATTAAAAAGGCCAGTGATCTGCTCAACTGCTATGTTGGTGTCAGTGAGCAGCTGGTGGCGGAGACCTTTAATAATCTTGATCTTAAAAAGGAGATCCTGATTATCGATGAGGTTGACAGCTTCCTCTATGACAGGGCAGGGGCTAACCATTCCTGGGAGAAGACTCTGGTGAATGAGTTTTTAACTCAGCTGCAGGAGTTCCGAGGCATCCTTATCTGTACAACCAATCTTGTCAAAGGCTTAGATCCTGCAGTGATGAGACGCTTTACTACCAAGCTTGAGTTTAAGTACTCAGAGGGTAAACAGCTCGATGCTCTGTATGAGAGTTTACTCAAGCCTTTAAGCAAGACCTCTCTTAGTGAAAAGGAAACTTTAAGACTGCATAAGCTTAAGACTCTGACTCCAGGTGACTTCCATGTGGTTAAAGGTAAGTTCAGCTCAATCTTCAGTGAGAAGGATAATCCTTCAAATGATGATCTGATAAAGGCCTTAGAGCAGGAGATAGGCTTTAAGGATAATAAGCCTGAGGGGAGTTACAGGAGGATTGGGTTTATTTAGAGTTTTGTTTTTCAGTCATTTAAAAGCTCCATTGGGATAGGATTTCAGTGGAGCTTTTTATCTGTGGCGCATAGATCTATTTGATTGCTTGTGGAAAATGTATTAACCGAATTAGCGAATTATTTCTTAATTTTTAATTGAAATTGAGAAAAATATCACTGAATTTGACTCAAAGGAAGAGAAAATTTA
>ONFP01000066.1 GCA_900317105.1 uncultured Succinatimonas sp.
ACAGTACCCTCCGGACCAGCCTCACATAATGCAGCTGATGAATATAACGTCAGGCACACTGCTAAAGCGCTAAGCAGACTTTTAATTTGCATTTTCACACCCTCTATATAATACGGTTATATACCTTTTTTAGATAATATTAGTACAGTTAACAGTAATTGGTATTAATATACTGATATAGATTTCACAAATACGAATGATTTTTACAAAAGTTTTCTTCTACAAATTTTGTATCACTCCATATTTAAATAATATTCTTCTCTGCTATATAATAAATTTCACCTTTACATTTCTATATTCGTATTATTTATGATACGATCGTAAGAAAATTTAATTTCTGCAAAGCTTACATTTCAATCTTCAGTAAAATCAAAACAACTTTTTAACAAGTTTTTTATATTTTTATACTGGTATAAAAAAAATTATTATAATTATGTCGGGAGTCTAATTTGACAAAAAAATACATTTCTATAGCAATGGCATACGTAGGAGTTGTGATCGGAGCAGGACTTTCCTCTGGTCAGGACATTCTTCAGTATTTTCTAAGTTATGGAATCTCAGGAATAATAGGGGTTCTTGGATTAAGCCTTCTGCACATAATCTTTGGAAAAATCATCATCACCATAGGCTGTTATTTTCAGTCATCAAATCACCAGGAAGTACTTGAAAAAATTACCCATCCTGTTATTAACCGTCTTATAGATATATCCCTTATTATATCGAGTTTTATTGTTGGCTTTGTTATGTTTGCAGGAGCAGGAGCAAATCTTAGTCAGCAGTTCAGTCTGCCATTTTGGGTAGGAACATTAAGCTGCGCTTTACTGACAATCATTGTTGCCTTTATGGATTTTAAGAAAATAACTAAAGTCCTAGGGATCTTTACGCCCGTCATAATTATCATGATCCTAGCTATTTGTGCATATACCTTTATTGGAAAATCATATGACTATGTGGCATTGGACCGAGTTGCACAGACCATAAAATCACCACTGCCAAATATTACCCTTGCTGTGATTAACTATTACTCTCTATGCGCAATTTCAGCTGTATCAATGGCGTTTGTACTTGGGGGGTCTGTTGTCAGGATAGGTGTAGCTGAAAAAGGAGGTCTTTTAGGAGGAACAATCATTAGTTTCATTATCACCTGTGCTACAGTTACTCTTTATGCAAATATTGACAGCGTAAAAGATGCAGATATTCCAATGCTGCAAATTGTAAAAAATATAAGTCCTATATTTGCCTTTATATATTCTCTAACTATTTTTGCCCTTATCTTTAATACTGCATTCTCGCTGTTCTATGCTTTTGCAAAGCGTTTTGCAGGCAGGGATAAAAAGAAGCTCAGAAAAATTCTTTGCATAAGTGTCAGCATTGGTTTTGTACTAAGCTTCTGCGGATTCAAAAATCTTGTTACTTTTATGTATCCGATCCTAGGTTACATAGGAATGCTGCTTTTGGCAGTACTTCTCTTAACCTGGATTAAAGAAAAGAAAAATATCCTAACAGAAAAGCGAATTAGAAAAAAAATGATAAATCTTGCAGTCAAGAAATACGATGAAGACTTGGATTACACCAAAAAGGATAGAGAACTATTCCACAGTCTTGGAGAAAAATCTGTCGTAGATACAGAAGAGATCAAATCAGAAATAAAGAGTTTTGTAAAAGAAACCGGTACCGAGAATCTGAAACCTGCGGAACCGGAATCTTTAAATCAAATAAAAGATAAGAATGAATATTAACAAAATACTTTTTTTAGATGAGTTTCATAACCTGATATAAACTCATCTATCTTTGGATTCTTGATAACGTCATTGCAGACATAGGTAGGGAGCCCCTTCATTCCAACAAACTGCATAGCCTTATGCAGATGGAAATAAACTCCGTCTACTCCCTGCTCTTCAAAGAATTCTCCTTTTTCGGTAAAAGCCTCAATTGGAGCATTCCAGGTTACAGAGAACATATAGGATTTATCCTTTAAAAGGCCTCCTGTTCCGTAACCATGAGCAGGATCAACACGGTGACGACCATCGGAAGTTAAAAAGCGTCCGCCACCCTCAGTGAAAACCTCATCAATGTACTTCTTAACAATCCAAGGTTCTCCCATCCACCAGGCTGGCATCTGCCAAATCACGGCATCTGCCCACAGAAAGTTTTCAACCTGCTCTGATGGAACATAGCCTTTGTCAATTTCGCATTCGCGAACATCCTTACCTAAAGAAAGAAGCGTCTTCTTGGCGGTCTCATGCAGGGTTGAGTTCAGCTGTGCCTTTGAACTGCCAAAAACCTTACCGCCATTAATAAGAAAAATATTTTTCATAATATGTATCCTCTATCAGACTATAAAGACCCCTTCAGAATATTCAGCAGGTCCTCTCTGTCCAGAGGTCTGATGGCATCCTTGAAATCGCCGAACCAAATCTTGCGTACATGATCAGCCATTTCCTCAAAGTGAGAATCATCAATACCAACTTCAGAGAGTTTTGATGGCAGACCAATTTTCTTGAAGAAATCAGCTGTTAAATCAATAGCCTTCTTTGCATTTGACATTACATCATCCTTTGGATTCAGACCAAATACATTGACTCCGTAGTTAGCAAAGCGAGGAGCAGTCTTCTCATTCAGACTGTATCTCATCCATACAGGTGTCAGAATGGCAAGACCAACACCGTGAGTAATATCATAGAATGCAGAAAGCTCATGCTCAAGACCATGACATACCCAAGGAGAAGCCTCACGACCGATATTTAAAAGACCGCAGCAGCCAAAGGAGCTTGCCATCATGAGCTCTGCTCGAGCCTCATAGTTATCAGGCTCTGCAATAGCAACAGGAGCATTTTTGATTACAGTTCTCAGCATTGCCTCGCAGATACCGTCAGTTAAGGTATTACCCTGATTTACAATATAGGACTCAAAGGTATGAGACATAATATCTGCAGCGCCTGCAGCTGTCTGATTAGCAGGAACACTGAAGGTATAGGTTGGATCACAGATAGAGGCTACAGGCCACAGATTACCAAAGATAGGCATCTTCTCATGGGTTGCCTCGTTAGTAATAACACCTGAATTGTCATACTCGGAACCGGTTGCAGATAAAGTCAGAACAGAGAATAAAGGCAGAGTTTTGCCAATTTTTGAAGCATCAAGTACCAGGTCCCATGGATCACCATCGTAAAAAGCACCTGCAGCGATATTCTTTGAAGCATCAAGAACACTTCCGCCACCTACGGCAAGAATAAAATCTACCTTTTCTTTCTTTGCAATTTCAACACCTTTTCTGATAGAGGTGATTCTTGGATTAGGCTCAATACCGCTTAACTCAAATATCTCTGCCCCTTTATACAGTTCTTTAATCTTGTCGTAAATTCCGCTGCGCTTGATACTTCCTCCGCCATAGGTTAAAAGGATCTTGGAGCCATATGATTTGGTAATTTCTGGCAGCTCATCAATTCGTCCCTTACCAAAAACAAGACGGGTAGGAAGATATAAATCAAAATTAAACATGTTAACTCCTATATTAAGCACGCGTCAGCGACACAAGTCTGTAATTATCAGAGTTCTGCCAAAAGCAGACCTGATAAATAAACACAAAAACCAGAGGGTCGTATGCTCTTACAAAGCTCCGGGACAGTTACTGGGTATCAGATCGGTACCTCAGATACAATTCTTCGTTCTTCTAAATAATAACCTTATGCCCAAACTGTTTTTGCCAACTGAGTTGTCTTTCCTAAAAAAAGTCTCTAACACAAATACGGATTATTCGAAAAAAAACAGCAGAAGATTACTTTCAAAAAGCAGAAATACACCTAATTTATATAAAGACAAGTTATTAAATAAAGAAATGTAAATATCCGCTTTATTTAAAGTCAGAAAGATAATCTACCTGCTGCCAAAAAACATACATCAATCGAAGAGCACTGTAGCACTTAAAGCCCCTTCTTTTGACACCGAATAAGTACAATTAGAATAGAGTTTAATATTAAAAAAAGAAAGTACATACTTTTCTGTATTGTAATAACTAAAACGTGTATCTTATTGATAATTAAAAATAATATTATTTGAAAAAAAATAATAATTATCATTTATAAAGATTATCTCAGGAGGTAAACTAGAATACAGAAAAGTGATAGGTTATACTAATCTTAAAGAGAATAAAGCTTAAATATGGGATTTTATGACGACTGCTACAGATAATAAAAACACAATGGCCTTCCTGTATAAGGGAAGGAAATACCGCTGCTCACTTGAACTGGCAATGGAAGTGATTGGAGGAAAATGGAAGAGTCTTCTGATTTTTCATCTACGCAAAGGAGCCATGCGCTCATCGGCACTGCAGCACTCGCTCACAGATATATCCAACAAGATGTTCACTCAAAGCATACGAGAGCTTGAAGCTGACGGGATTGTCAAAAGAGAAATCTTTCCGGTTATTCCCCCTAAGGTTGAATACTCTCTTACAGAAAAAGGAAAAACCCTGGTGCCAATCATAGAAAACCTGGCCAGATGGGCAATTTCCATCTGTGATGAGGTAGATCCTGAGAAAATAAAAGAATGTATAGGTTCAACTGAAAATGATTTAACTTCAGAAAAAACAAATAACAGACAAGAGTGAACTCATTCAGACTTAATCTGCTATCTGGATTTTTTTAGATATCTGAAAAGATAATAGGCAGCTGGTTTAGCACTGGCTTTTGTAATAGCATAGCCAGCCTTTTGAGCTGAACGCAGAGCCTTAACATTAGAGAAAGGAGCCAAAGTCGAGAGACCGCACAGACATCCGTTATCGTAGCAGGAGGCAGAGTATTTGCGAAGCCTTCCCGCAATCCCCTGATCCTGATATGAAGGAGAAACCCCCACATAAAGTTCATGCAGGATATTGTCATTCATCTCAGAAGGCTCGAACATAAACATATCATAAGCCACAATCTCCCCTTTCTCATCAGTTGCAACACTGATTAGTTCTGAAGCCCTATTTCTGTACAGCATTAAAAGCCATTCCAAAAAAGGACGAGAATATAGAGAATTATGTAGAGCAACAATCTTTTTAAGATCATCTCGCTTTCCCCTTCTGAAAATGAGCTTGTCATTTATTACCAAATCTGCTCTTAGGTGTCTGGCCTTAAAAAGGTTCAGAATGACTATTTTTAAATGTGTAAAGTATTCTGTTAGGTCGTGAATAATTTGCATTGTTTTCCTGTATAGAGTTCTCATAATTGCAAAATAACAAATCAAGAAAAACCGAAAAAGAATTATATTCTAATTATGTGAAAACAGTTATTCCATAATTATTATAAATCGGAGCTTATATGAGACTGATTACAAAAGCCACGCTACTAGGACTGACGCTATTTTCAGCCAGCGTTTTCGCATCTGGGCAAAAGACACTAAAGGTTGGAATTGAAGATTCTATTGCTCCGTTCGAATTCAGAGAAAAAGGCTCTACAGAAGTAATCGGTTTTGATGTTGATATTATCAAGGCAATAGCAAAGGAACAGGGATTTGCCGTCGAAATTACCAATATGCCTTTTGATGCCCTTCTTCCTTCTGTTCTAACCGAACAGGTTGATGTGGCTATTTCCAGTTATTCAATAACCGAGGAAAGGGCTCAGATTGTAAAGCTAGAACCTTACTATGATTCAGGACTTGGAGTTCTGGTTCGCACTGATCTTCTAAAAGATATTCACAGCAGCTATGATCTGCAGGGCAGAACCATCTGTGCTAAAAGTGGTACCACCGGTTCATATTTTGCTGAGAATATAAAAAAATCAAAAACTAAAAATTACCTGACAGAAATTGAAGCCTTTATGTCAATTGATAAAGGGGAATGCGATGTAGTAATTATCGACAAACCAGTGCTTGAATACTATCACGTAAGAAGCCATGACGATAAGACAGCAGTGCTGAAGGACAAACTGACATTTGAACAGTACGGTATAGTTACATCCAAAAACAAAGGCGAAATCTCGGACAATATTGCAGAAGGTCTAAAGAAGATCAGAAAGAACGGTATTTACGATCAGATTTACCGTAAATGGTTCGAAAACACCTCAAACAAATAGTTTTAATTGACAAAAAAAGTTCAGCCTTAGCCTCTAGCTAAGGCTTTTTGTTGCCCGTAAACTGTCTTACAAAAAGCTTATTTCTCAATTTCTGTTATTAAAACCAATCTTTAATTTTCAGAATATTGAATCAGCTAGCAAATTTGAAATTACTATTTTGCGTTAGCTATTACTAATTAGATATAGTGACTTTATAGATCTCAACCTTCTGTGAGGGACCTTATTATGAATATACTAAAAAAATTTTCTCTGCTACTAATCTGCGCCATATCCACGTTTTCATATGCTGATGAAGGTAAACTCGTAATCGGAGTTGAAGCCTCCCGAGAACCATTCGTTTATTTGAATAATCAAGGAAAAGTTGAAGGTTTTGAGGTTGATCTGCTAACAGCTATTGCAAAGGAAAACGGCATGGAAATCGAGTTTTCTGATATGCCGTTTGATGCACTGCTTCCATCTGTACTCACAGAAGTTGCTGATGCAGCAATTTCCTGTATAGCAATTACCGAAGAACGTCAACTTATTGTGGATTTTGTAGGTCCATACTACGAGGCAGGTCTAAACGCAATGATACGCAACGATCTGAAAAACACCATCAAAAACAGTTATGATCTAAATGGCAGAAAGATCTGCGTGGTAACAGGCACAACCTGTGAAGAATATGCTTCCTCACGTGAAGGCTCAGAACTAATGAAGTTCGCCTCAGAGAAGGAGAGTTTTGATGCCATCGAGCATAATCAATGCGATCTGCTGATAACAGATGCACCTGTGATCGAATACTCATACATGAAACATAGTCCAGACAGGTATTACAAATTCAATAAAAATCTGACCATTGAAGAGTTCGGTATTATGACATCCAAACTAAGACCAGAAGTAAAGGAAAAGATTGCCTTAGGACTAAAAAAATTAGAGCAGAACGGAGAATATGACAAACTTTACAAAAAATGGTTCGGAAGTCATTCTACATAAAGTTTAAGGAATCCCTGATAGATAAGGTAAAAAAAACGCAGTCGCAAACGCAAACATTAGAGAGTCTGATGACTCTCTTTTTTTATTTTTGATTAAAAGCAAAATTTCACATTAATTTCCTGCAAATTGGTCCTTTCCTAGCAATTTTTTTTTGTTACTTCCATTTATATTAGCTATATTTAACTTAGCGGTAAAAATTCTTGGAGTACATATGAAATCAATCAGAAGCGTTGCTCTGGCTTTAGCAATGGCTTTATCCTTTAATGTTTATGCTGACGATGATGAGCTTGTAGTTGGTATTGAAGCAAGTAGTGAGCCTTTTGTAATCATTGATCCTAAAACCCATGATTATATTGGTTATGATATTGATCTGATCAAGGCGGTAGCTAAGGAAGCCGGCTACAAGAGCATAAAATTCCACGATATGCCTTTTGATGCCATGTTCGCAGATGTTCTGGTAGAACAGGTGGACTGTGCTATTTCAATGATTACCATCACCGAAGAACGCGCTCAGATCTGGGACTTTGTTGGTCCTTACTTCGATACCGGTCTTGATATTCTATTAAACAAGAAATACCAGGGAGAATTCAAGAGAGATACAGATCTGCATGATGTAACCATCTGTGCAAAGACCTCTTCCACCTGTGAAGCCTACGCGCTGGGAATGCCTGATATCAAAGTGCTCTCACTGGATTCGGAAAGAAAGCTTTTTGAAGCCGCAAAAGAGGGCAAGTGTGACGGTGTAATAACCAATGAACCGATCCTGCAGTATTTTTTGAAGGTAAGTGCTGATAGAGATAAGTTCTACCGTTTGGGCAAGAAACTGACCTTTGCTCAGTTTGGAATTATGACATCCAAAAATCGTCCTGATGTTTCTGAACGAATTTCAAAGGCTCTGGAAAAAGTAAAAACCACACCTTATTTTCAGGAAATCTACCATAAATGGTTTGAATAAAAGCAAAACCAAAATTATTAAGCTCAAAGGTCTCCTCAGCGAGACCTTTTAATTTTATTAAGCCTCAAAAGCTCTATCCTATAGCTTTTTTTGATCTGATACAGTGCAAAAATCAAATTAAATGTAATTTTACTTCTCCATATGTAAACTAGACTAAACATTTTGGAGGACTTATGAAATTTTACAAATCTTTATGTCTGCTAGGCCTGATGGCTTTTTCATCTTACAGTTCAAATTCATTTGCAGAGGAAAAAACTCTAAACGTAGTAACCGAGCCTACCTTTGCCCCATTCGAGTTTGTCGATAAGGGATCTTCAGCTTTGATTGGTTTTGATATTGATATTATCAATGCTATAGGTGAAGTTGAAGGCTACAAGATGAACGTATCAAGCATGTCCTTTGACGGTCAGATCCCTGCAATTATCACACAGCAGGTTGATATTGCAATTTCTGGTTTCACAATTACCAAAGAAAGAGCTCAGAAGGTTAACTTCTCCGAGCCATACTATGATGCCGGTTTAGGAATACTAATCACAAAGAACAACAGTGGTGAGATCAAGACTAAGGAAGATTTAAAGGGTAAGACCATCTGCGCTCAGCTGGGAACTTCTGGAGCAATGTATGCAGAAAAGGTTGAAGGTTCAACTGTAAGTCAGTTTAACAGCACTGCAGATGCATTCTTAGAGATGGAAAAAGGTTCTTGCAGCGCAGTAGTTACAGATAAGCCTGTCATCGAATACTATCTTGCAACCACCAATAAGGACAATCTTGTAATGCTCCCTGAGCAGCTTACCGTAGAACAATACGGTATCGTAACCTCAAAGAACAGACAAGACCTTACCGATATGATTGCTTCTGGTCTAAAGAAGATTCGTGAAAACGGTACTTACGACAAGATCTATCAGAAGTGGTTCGGAAACGCCGCCAAGTAATTATTTACAAAAACAATAAATCATAAAAAAAAGAGGCAATTGCCTCTTTTTTGTATTTATAAGCAGTACTGATTAAATCTCAAACTTACTTACAATCTTCAAGAGATTTTCAATTTCACTGTTGGTATTGAGAATGTTCTTCTCAACCATCTCAACCTGCTCTGCAAGTCTGTAGGAGCCGTCTGTAATCCCCTTCATATTTGTGGAGATTTCAGAAGTAGCAGTTGTCTGTTCTTCTGCTGCTGTGGAAATCTGATTGATCTGAGAATTAACCTCGCGAACCTTCTCTGTAACCTCATTCAAAACTGTATGCATTTTGCCGGTTTCCAGAGAAATCTGATCCATAACCTCAACAGACTGCTGCATAGCATCGTTGGCAACCTTGGCATCAGACTGAACCTGCATAACCATCTTGGTGATTTCCTGAGTTGACTTAGAAGTCCTTGAGGAAAGAGCTCGAACTTCATCAGCAACAACAGCGAATCCCTTTCCGGCTTCTCCAGCACGAGCTGCTTCAATGGCGGCATTAAGTGCTAACAGGTTGGTCTGAGACGCAATATCCTCAATGGTCAGAGTGATAGTTCCAATCTTCTGAGCAGTCTCTGCCAACTGCTGAACCAAAATTGCATCCTTCTTGGACTTTTCAACCTGCTGATTCAGCTTGTTCATTGTTTCCTCAACACGGCTGATTCCAAGAGTGGTGCTCTGAGAGGAATCCTCTGCAGTCATAGTTGCATGTTCACAATTCTTGGCAATATCACCCGTGGTAGAAACCATCTGTTCTGAGGCTGCTGCAACCGTTAAGGCCTGACTCTGATTTTCCTTGGCGGTACTGCTCATGACGTTAGCAGATGAAGTAATATCTGACATATTATGATTGATATTAGAGCTTACACTCTGAATACTTTCAACACTTTGCACCCATGACTGACGCATCTGCTCCAAAGCAAGCATAAGTGGTTTGAATTCATCCTTACGCTTGGTTTCAATGGTTTTGTTAAGCTTACCTGCAGCAAGAACCTTGGAAATCTCAATAATGGTCTCAATACTGCTGATAATTATCTTTGGCATGTAGAAAATAATGATAATAGCCAGGATGACCACGCAAATGGTAATTGCAGCAACAGTATAAATACCGCTAGTATCATTGATTGTGGCGACACTTTCATTTGCCGCTTTAATCTGATAGCCATTAACCTTAACGACATTATTCTGGATTACAATGTACTGTGGAATCATTGCCGAGGTGTGGAAAGATAGAGCCTGAGATCTTCTCATCTGTAAAAGTGCAGGAATAATCTTGTTATCCAATATATCAAGATATTCTTTAGTAGCGGCCTTTACTGCACCAATCTCCTTAGGATAACGAGCCATCTGCAGAGCATCAGCCGCATCCTTCATACCTTTCGAGTTCTTCTGCAGTTCAGGAATAATCTCTGAGGCATTGCCACCTTTGGTTAGCTGTTCAAGCAAGTCTTCAATGCGTGCAGCATAATCAGCTGTTCTTCTGGTTCGGCCATATCGTTCATTCAGCGTTGTATGAACAAACGATGCCACATCATGACTTTTGGTCATGCTGCCCAAAGCAGACCATGAAACCACAAGAGTAGCCAGAATCATTATCACATAGCTGATTATCAGCTTACTTCTTATAGAAAATTTATCTAAAAAACTCATAATCTGAAAATTCCTTAAAAGACAATTCTCAAAAACTTACTGTTCTTATGCTTTCTTTTTTTTAAAAAAAGAAATATTACAGCCACCCAATTTGAATTTTAATAAACTTGATTCAAACAAAATTAGAGCGATTCATAATAATTGAAAAATATTCATTTCTAAATTGAATTATGTGAAGTGAAGAAAAAGACAAACAGTGTTATAATTAGGCTTTTATCAGACATATAACAATAAAGGATTCAGCTTTCAGCGCTGAAAATAAAAAATGAGGATAGGTTTTATTGGAGCAGGAAAAGTTGGATGCTCTCTTG
>ONFP01000010.1 GCA_900317105.1 uncultured Succinatimonas sp.
TTTACTAACCGCATGAGAGGTAAAAGCATTAGACATATAATTGAGGTTGTATCTAAAACTCCAAGGATGCCTAAAAATGCTTAACCAACCATGCATGAAATTAAACAAAAACACGCTCCATAAATAATGTAGTTGTGAAGCTGATTTTACAACCAAATGGAAAGGAATATTTAAATATTCTTTTATTATTTTTTGAGAATTTGTTTGAGAGATATTAATGGTGAGATATTAAAAAAGCCCATCAGATGATGAGCTTTTTTGAAGTGTATATTTAATCGAAATTAAACACGCTTCTTGAACTCGTTGGTACGAGTATCAATTTCGATCTTGTCGCCGATGTTTACGAAATCTGGAACTGAGATTTCATAACCGGTTACAGCTAAACGAGCTGGCTTAACAACCTTACCAGAGGTATCACCCTTAACTGCAGGCTCGGTGTACTCAACCTCACGAACGATGGTGATAGGTAATTCAACTGAGATAGCCTTACCGTTGTAGAAAGTAACCTGGCAGATATCTTCCATACCGTCAACTAGGTAGTTTAGAACATCACCCATGTTATCTTTCTCAATCTCGTACTGATTGAATTCTTCATCCATGAATACGTATAGTGGATCACCGTAGTATGAGTAGGTGCACTCTTTACGCTCTAGAACAACGTCATCTAAACGGTCGTCAGCACGGAAAACAGTCTCGGTACCACCGTTTGATAACAGGTTCTTTAACTTCATTTTTACAACTGCAGCGTTACGGCCTGATTTGCTGTACTCAGTCTTCTGAACAACCATTGGATTGCCATTTAACATGATTACGTTGCCAGTGCGGATTTCTTGAGCTAATTTCATTATTAAACCCTTTGAATAATTAAATTTAAATCTTCGGCAAGGACTTTAATCCAGCCATTAACAATAAATAAAAAATATTGTTGATGATGTCTTATGCGGTCCCTGCCATTAAATTAAACTGATTTAAACAATTTAAACGCTAAATTAGTGTGAACTACACAGAGCATCTTCTGAATGTCACTCTATTATACAAGAGTGAAAATATAACGTGACATTTTAACAGATTTGAAGGCTTGTATACTATCTTTAGATAACTTTTTTATCTATTGAATGAATTTTTTACTATATTTCTATTTATCACTTTGTTTTTGCATTAAAAATCTGTTTTGGTTTTGAGGAAAGTTATTAGATTATCAGTAAGTGATCCAAGAGAAATAAGATGTTCTGACCATTCTTTTGATAGTTTTTTCCAATTTTCATAAAAGCCGAGCAGATCGAAACTGTCCAGATAATCTGAAAATCCGTTGTAGCTTAGAGTCAGATGTCTAAGTATCTCTACATCCTTTTTACTGCTGCAGACTTCTGACATTCTGTCAAAGAGTGCCTCTATCTTATCTTTGTGGACATCCTCTTCCTGCGGATAGATGTGCCATAAGAAAGGATTACCTGTAAGCATTGCTCTTACGATAGAGTCTTCTCCTCTTACAAGGTTAAGCTTTGAATCTATAAGGTATGAGTCATATTCATCCTGACTTACCATCGGTAAAACCTTGACTGTAAGATTGTTTAATTTATAAATGTCTCCAGGAGCAAGGTTTAAGTTAAGCAGGTTATTAAAGTTATTTAATCCCCTTCCTTCAAATATATTGAGTATTAAATTCTCTTTGTTTAATGCATTGATAACTGTTTTAACTTTTTGATTCTCATAGCTGAACAAAGTCAGACAGTTTGATTTAATGTTTTCAGCCCTCTTTAGTTTTTCTAAAAAGCTTTCTTCTATAACTACTCCGCCTGTTTTACTGGTAAAGCCTGGAAAAAAGAAAAAACTTTCAAATCCGTCTGCATAGGATGGGAGTTTATGACAGTCTTCTGCAAAGGGTTCCGCGGTGAGGTATTCAAGATTAACTACAGTTGAGTGTCTGTATTTGATTTTTTTTATTAGATTGTCTGGAAGTCTTACAGAAAATGCCTGAATTACCACCTCTGAAGGCTCATATTCCATGTTGTTATCAGACCATGAAAAAAGGCTTAAAAATCGGTTTGAATCATCTTCTGAATTTGTGATTTTGTTCAATATATTGACATTATTACAAAAGAGACGCACTTCATAATTTTTTTTTGAAAAATCCCTGCAGAGTCTCAAACATACGCCTGCATCGCCAAAATTATCGATCACATCACAGAATACATCTATCAACTTTAATCACCTAACCTAATAATTTGTAGAACTTTTTTTATTGTCAAGATAACTAAATTTAATTTTAGATAAAATTCTGTCAAGAGGCGAGAGAGAATTTTTTTGCCTTGAATTAGGGGGGATGATTGTACATAATATAGACAATGTTTTAATAACTAACTTGTTGAATTATATATATTTATATTCTAAATATATAATTTTTAAGAAAAAAAAATTCTTTTAGAAGTACGGACTTAAGTATGATCAGATTTATTGTAAAAAGAGATGGTAGAAAGGTATCTTTCAATGAAGATAAGATAGCCAATGCGATTAGAAAATCACTAATTTCAGCACATCCAGACGATAAATCAACATCTGCTTATGAAGAGGAACTTGTTAACAAGTTTACCCGTCAGGTTGTAAACGAGATTGAAAAACAGAATCTAGAAGCTCCTTCTGTTGAAAATACTCAGGATATTATTGAGAAGGTTCTTATTAAAGAAGGTATGGCTGCAGAGGCCAAGAACTTCATTCTGTACCGTCAGAACAGAACAAAGGTTAGAACCTACAATAATGATTTAACAAAGATCTATAGAGATCTTACCTCTAAGAGCACAGCTGACATGGATCTTAAGAGAGAGAATGCAAATATTGATGCAAACGCTCCAATGGGTCTGATGTTAAGATTTGGTTCTGAAGGTGCCAAAGATTATGTTCGCAGATATGTTCTGCGTCCAGAGCACTCAATTGCTCATTCAAGAGGTGATATTCATATCCATGATCTAGACTTTTATATGCTAACCATCAACTGTTGCCAGATCAGTCTGAAAGGTCTGTTCGAGCGTGGTTTCAGCACCGGTCATGGTTTCCTTCGTGAACCTCAGTCAATTCAGTCTGCTGCAGCATTATGCTGTATTGCTATTCAGTCAAATCAGAATGATCAGCATGGTGGTCAGTCTATTCCTTTATTTGAGTACGATTTAGCTCCATACGTTGCTATTTCATATTCAAAGCACTTATGTAAGGTTCTTTGCGTTTGTCTAAGAAATGATGATGTTGATGTAAAGGAATTAAAGGATCTTTGCAAAGAGCTTTATGCTGAACATAAAACATGTCTTTCAGATGAAGTTACCGCTATTATTAAGGAAAAGGTTAGAGAACTTCTGGCTAAGTATGAATCATCAAATATTGATTCAGATGCTGACTATATTTTAAGTGAAGCTCTGAAGCTTACTGAAAGAGAAACCTATCAGGCAATGGAAGCTCTGATTCATAATCTGAACTCAATGCAGTCAAGAGCTGGTGCTCAGGTTCCATTCTCATCCATCAACTATGGTACAGGTACTACTCCTGAACAGAGAATGCTGATGAAGAATGTTCTGATGGCAACTGATGCCGGTTTAGGAGGCGGTGAGACTCCAATCTTCCCGGTACAGATCTTCAAGGTTAAAGATGGTGTTAATACCAAGCCTGGTGATCCTAACTTTGATTTATTTGAACTTGCCTGCAAGGTATCTGCAAAGAGATTATTCCCTAACTTCTCATTCCTTGATGCTCCATACAATATGCAGTACTACAAGGAAGGCCATCCTGAGACAGAACTTGCTGTAATGGGATGCAGAACCCGTGTATTCGGTAACTATTATGATAAGACCAAGGAAATCATTCCTGGCCGTGGAAATCTGTCATTTACTACTGTAAATCTACCTCGTCTTGCTATTGAAGCTCATGGATCAATCAGTAAATTCTTTGATTCACTAGACAAAATGGTATATATGGTCTTCGATCAGCTGATGGATAGATTCAATATCATTGCTAAAAAGCAGGTTCTAAACTATCCTTTCTTAATGGGACAGGGTGTTTGGATTGACTCTGAAAAATTAAATCCTGAAGATACAATTGAGGATGTAATCAAAAACGGTTCTCTTTCTGTAGGATTTATTGGTTTAGCTGAGTGTCTTGTTGCCCTTATCGGTAAGCATCATGGAGAAAGTAAGGAAGCTTACGATTTAGGTTACAAGATTATTAAACACATGAGAGAGTTAACAGACAAAAAGATGGTTGAATCTGGTCTGAACTTCTCATTGTTCTCAACCCCAGCAGAAGGTCTGTCAGGACGTTTTGTTAAATTGGATAGAAAACTATATGGAAGCATCCCGGGAGTAACAGATAGGGACTACTATACCAACAGCTTCCATGTTCCTGTTTACTACGAAATATCTGCAGCAGAAAAGATTAAAACTGAAGGTCCATTCCATGAGTTATGCAACGCAGGTTCTATTTCCTACGTTGAAATGGATGGTGATTTAACCAAGAACGTAAAAGCTTTCGAAGACGTAATTCTCTACATGAAGGAATGCGGTGTAAATTATGGTTCTATTAACCATCCTGTTGATCGCTGTCCTGTATGTAATTACGTTGGAGTTATTGGAGATACATGCCCAAGATGCGGTCGTAAGGATGGCGAGGGTGTAAGCATCGAAAGACTACGTAAGCTAGGTGTTGGATGCATCTGCACCGGTTAACAGTTTTATTAACCAATAAAATTTAAGCAAACAAACTACAGCAGTTTTATTATTTATTAAAAGAGGACGTGAACAATGCAAACTAGACTACATGCTCGTAACGGTATTGTCGGTGAAGGTGTTAAATTCGAGAGAATTAGACGTGTAACCGGTTATTTGGTTGGTACACTTGATCGCTTTAATGATGGCAAAAAGGCTGAAGAAAGAGATCGTGTAAAACACATGCATGTTTAACTAAACATCTTTTAGTTCTCATACGCCTTGAGTCTAATCATAAGATTGGATGAGAAGGCGTTTTTTCATTAAGAAGACCGGTAAAATGCCCAACTCAGATCTATCAATACTTGATGAAACTACTCTAAGAATTGCTGGTGCTGTTAACGAATCTATTGTTGATGGCCCAGGCATTCGTTATGTGATATTTACTCAGGGATGCCCTTTTCACTGCAAAGGCTGCCATAATCCACAGGCACAGTCTTTAGATGGTGGTATGGATGTAAAACTTAGAGTCTTATACGATGAGTTTATTAACAATCCTCTGGTTAAAGGTGTTACCTTCTCTGGTGGTGAACCTTTTATTCAGGCTGGTACTTTAAGTATTCTCGCTAAGATTTTAAGGGAAAAAGGGTATTCACTTTGGTCTTACTCCGGTTTTGTTTATGAAAAACTGGTATCTGATCCTATCTATAGAAAGCTTTTAGATCAGCTTGATGTTCTGGTTGATGGTCCTTTTGTTCTTGCACAGAAATCTATGGACATTGATTTTAGAGGTTCTACAAATCAGAGAATCATCAATGTTCAGGAATCATTGAAGCAGAATAAAGTTATCTTAATGGAAGGCTTTAAATAACGAGAGTTTTAAAGACAAAACTTCCAGATTCAGACATCTGGAAGTTATAGATTATTTTCCAATACAGAAGGTACTGAAAATCTTTCCTAGAATATCATCAGAGGTAACGGTACCAGTAATTTCACCAAGATAATCCTGAGCCTGACGAATTTCCTGTGCACATAATACAAGATCACCTGTGGCAACAATTTCCTTAGCCTTAACAATATACTCGTAGGCCTTCTCAAGAGCTGCTATATGGCGTCTACGTGCGATAAAGACCCCCTCAATAGGCATAATGCCCAAAGCATCCACCAGGACCTTCTTAAGCTCATCCAGACCGCTTTCTGTCTTAGTTGAGGTTCTTACCTGCTTTAATTCCTTGAATGGCTCTGAGCATAACAGCTCTTTTACATCAGGACAGAGATCTTTATCGGCTTTAGATAATATCACCATGATTCTGTTGGTATTTGATTCGAATTCCTTTACCTTTGTATAGGTTTCCATAACATCAACAGGTGGTTTTGAACCATCTATCATGAACAGTACTAGATCAGCCTTTTTTAGTTCATCAATAGCTTTCTGAATGCCTATGGCCTCAATTTCATCTGATGGCTTATCTCTGATACCCGCTGTATCTGTAATTGTTACCGGTACACCTTCAATCTCAACCTGAGCAGTTAGAACGTCTCTTGTTGTTCCTGGGATATTTGTAACAATCGCCTTATCTGCTCCAGCAAGAGCATTCAGGAGACTTGATTTACCTGCATTAGGAGAGCCTGCAAGAACTATCTTTGCTCCTTCATTGAGTTTTACTCCCTGATTTGCGATTCTGATGGTTTTGGAAGCCAAAGCTTCAATATCATCAAGTTCTTTATCAGTTTTTCCTGATTCGTAAAAATCTTCATGTTCTTCAGGAAAATCAAGGCAAGCCTCAATTCTTACACGGAAATTGGTAATTTTATCAGTTAATTCATTAACATTCTTTGAAAAATTACCTTCAAGCGATGACAGTGCTGCCTTAGCTGCACTTTCTGAACCGGCAGAAATCAGATCTTCAACTGCCTCTGCAGCTGCAAGGTCCATCTTGTTGTTCAGAAAAGCTCTTCTGGTGAATTCACCTGGCTGTGCCTGTCTTACTCCTTCAATACTCAGAATCCCGTTTAGAACACGTTTTGGAGATACATTACCACCGTGCCCCTGGAACTCTACAATATCTTCCCCTGTGTAAGAATTTGGTGAAGCAAAATAAATAACAACACCCTCATCGAGGACTTCATTATTCAGTTTAAATTGCTTGAAATAGACTTGGCGAGGTTTTGGAGTGATTCCGGTAAGTGTTTTTGCGACGTCTAGAGCCTTGGAACCTGAGACCCTAATAATGGCAATGCCACCCCTACCAGGAGGAGTGGCAATTGCTGCAATAGTATCTTCGATTGTTGCCATAAATAATACTATTTAGAAACAGGCTGCTTCTTCATGCTCAAACCACGCTTTTCTAATGATCTGAAGATGACGTACTGCTGCAGAATAGTGAAGCAGTTTGAAACAAGCCAATATAAAGTTAGACCTGCAGGGAATGTACAGAACATAAAGGTAAATACAAATGGCATTGCCATGAATACCTTACGCTGTACAGGATCTGTTACAGGGGTTGGTGACATCTTCTGTAGGTAGAACATTGTCACACCGTAAAGAATAGGTAATACGAAGAATGGATCCTTTACAGACAGGTCAGTAATCCATAGCATGAAGCTTGACTGACGAAGCTCTGTTGATTCCATTAGAGTCCAGTATAATGCAATGAAAATAGGCATCTGGATAAGTAATGGTAAGCATCCACCTAAAGGATTAACCTTTTCACTCTTGTACAGCTTCATGGTCTCAGTACCAATCTTCTGTCTGTCATCCTTGTAACGCTCTCTTAATTCCATCAGTTTTGGCTGAAGTAAACGCATCTTAGCCATAGATGTGTACTGAGCTTTAGTTAATGGGAACATTACACCACGAACAATCATGGTTAGGACGATAATTGAGAAACCCCAGTTTCCAATCAGAGAATGGATAAATGCAAGGATCTTGAATAAAGGAATTGAGATGAACCATAACCATCCGTAGTCAACGGTAAGCTCAAGATTTTTGGCAACGCTTTCCATTGCGTCCTGATCCTTAGGACCAATCCATAATTTGCTTGAAAGCTTTGCTTCACTGCCTGCTGCAACATTTACAGCATCAGTTCTGATACCGATGATAGCGCTTGTGTTGTTATCAGCATGATTTGAGTAGATAACGTTGTTAACGTTGTTATCACCACCGATCCATGAGGATACGAAATAATGCTGAATCATAGCAACCCAACCCTCTTTAGTGGTTACGTTGTATGATTTGTCTTCGATAATATCGTCAAGAGTCTTTTTCTCATAACGGCTTTCATCTGAAGAATAAGCGGTTCCTCTATATGCACTTGCTACCATACCGAAACCTGAATTGTTCTGCAGGTATGAATCATCAGCTGTCTGCTTTAGCTGACCGTACATACATAGGCTTAAATCTTTCTCAGACTTGTTGTTTACAAGATAGCTTACATTAACAACATATGAGTTTCTGTCAATTGAGAAGCTCTTGGTATAGGTTACGCCATCTTTTTCAAAGGTAATATTTGCGGTAACGTTGTTCTGACCATCTTCAATTACGTATTCTGTCTTTTCAGCCTTGAATTCTGGTCTTTCTCTGTTATCAATACCGTCTTTGCCAGCTAAACCACTCTGAGCCTGATATTTAAACTGAGGGGTGGTCATTAGTAACTGGAAAGGATCTTCCTTATCTTGTTCCTGCTTTATCTTTAATAACTTAGCATCAACAATATCACCACCCTTTAGGTTGATGGTTAATTCTAAATTATCACTAGCAACTTTAATCAGGTTGCCAAGACCGCTATCTGCACTGATTTCTTGTGACTGCAGGTTAGCTGCCTGATCAGCCATTTTCTGTGCATTGGCCTTATCAGCATTCCAGTCCCAGAACAAGAACATGGCTGCACAAAGTAAAAGTATGAATAACAGATTTCTTTGTTGTTCCATTTTGGAAAAATCCTAATAGATTTATTTGTATTTTCTTGGTACAGGGTCAAGTCCGCCAGGATTTAAAGGATGACATTTAGAAATCCTTTTTATTCCCAGGTAGATTCCTTTTAAAACACCCCATTCTCTTATTGCTTCAAGAGTGTATTGAGAACAGCTAGGATAAAAACGGCAATGCTGCCCTAACAAAGGACTGATGAAGATTTGATAGAAGCGGATCAGAGCTATCGCTATTTTTCCAAACGGTGAGATATTTGTAGCCATAATCGTCTAAAAATTGCACTCAGTTCAGAATTGCTGATTTCTTCTATTTTTGGTTTGGCTAAAACAACCAAATCAATATTTGGAAGAGAATGCTGTGTTAATCTAAAGGTTTCTCTGGCTATTCGCTTAACACGATTTCTCCAGACTGCCCTTTTTAACACTTTTTTTGGTATGACTAAACCCAGTCTAGCGCAATTCTCCTCATTTTTTCTTGCAAGAACAAGTACTCCTGGGACACTTGCACGGACTGGATTTTTGAAAACCTTGTCGTATTCCTCGGAAGTTAGAATTCTAACTGACCGAGGAAATGTATTATTAGCCATTAACAGTAGTTAAACGCTTACGACCTTTTGCACGACGACGTGATAAAACTTTACGACCGTCAGCAGTACGCATACGAACACGGAAACCGTGGGTCTTTTTACGCTTAGCAACATTTGGCTGGAAAGTACGCTTCATTTGTAACTCCAACGACGGGACAACCGCCTTAACAACATAAGGTGAATATTAATTACATTAATCACCACTAACACAAAGTACGGTATTTTACATTGTAAATATACTTAAGGTCAACACGAATATGTGGTAAAATTATTCGCCATTATTAATTGAATGATATTTTTGATTAATTGATATTAATTATTATTATAAAAAGATAGGTTTTTTTATGGATTTGGTTCAAATCTGGCATGACGCTATTCAAAGTTGTAAACAGTCTATTAATGATCCGGAGAAACAGGCTATTTACGGTTTAATTGAATTCCAGGCATCTATTCAAATTATTGGTTCAGATTTATGTTTTATCTGTAATAACGATTTTATGATGAAACTGATGTCTGAATATTCTCCTTCTTTATATATGGAGATTTCAAGATTATTAGGCAACAATAGTCTTGGTTTAAAGCTTATTTTAGCAAGTGAACTTCAGAATTCACAGAATACTAATTCAGCTCAGCCAGCAAATTATGGCTATCAGGGTGAACCAAATAATCAGTCAGTAAATGGCTTCAATCCTAATCCAACCCAGGTTATTTCTCAGCAGAACGGTAACATGTCGGCTCCTGTTCAGCAGCCGGTTTCTGCTCATCCTATGGGTAGAGCTGATAACATTAATCCAGATAAGACCTTTGAAAACTATGTTACTGATCCTGAGAACTCCCTGGTATATGCAATTGCTCAGAAAATTGCCCAGAATCCAGGCTCAGAATCATACAACCCATTCTACGTTTATGGTGGTTCAGGATTAGGTAAGACACATTTATTATGGGCTATTGCCAACAGAATCAGAGCAACTAAGCCAGAGATATCTGTTGTTTACATCCGTGCAGAGGAATTTATCAGAAAGTTTGTTGAATCCATGTCTAAAACAGGTCATGTTGATGAGCAGGTAAAATTCCAGGATTCATTCACACAGCACGATGTGTTCATCATGGATGATATTCAGTCTCTTACCAAAGGTGAGAAATCTAGAGACACTTTCTTCGAGATTATTGCCAACTATCTGGATAAACCTGGCAGTCAGCTGATTCTGGCATCTGACGTTGCTCCTGGTAATCTTAAGAATTTCCATCCTCGTCTGGTATCAAGATTCGGCTCTGGTGTATGTAGAGAGATTTATCCCCCATCAGCTGAAACCCGTGCAGCAATTACCTTACGTAAATGTAAGGAGCTTGATATTCAGCTTGACCATGATGTGGTTGATTACATTGCCAATAACATCAGATCAAGTGTTAGAGAGATTGAAGGCGCAATCAAGACTCTTAAGCAGCATATTGAAATTACCGGTAAGCAGATTACCTGCGATGATGCTGTAAAACTACTTTCCAACCTGGTTAATATTGACAGACAGGTAACCAGTATCGATGCTATTAAAGATCGTGTTGCCAAGGAATATGGAGTTACAGTAACTTCAATGGAATCTGCTGAGAGAAAGAAAGCTACATCTCTAGCACGTTCTATGGCTATGACACTTGCAAATGATCTTATTCCGAACTTATCATTAAATGACATTGGAAGAGCCTTTAACAAAGATCATTCCTCTGTGCATGAAGCAATAAAACGTACTCGCGAAAGAATCAGTGATGATCGAGAAGAACAGTCTGCAATTTATCAGAGACTGATCCTGTCACTGAAGAAAGAGTAATTGTGGAGTTTATCAGATGAAATTCAGAGTCCTACTATCTAATTTAAAGAAACAGCTTGATGAGGTTGCTGGTATTGCAGGAACAGCTCCTAATAAAGAGGATATTACCCAGAATATTCTTATTAATGTATCTGAGAATTCCCTTAATCTGAAAGCCACAAATTACAATATTGAGCTTAAGACCATTATTCCTCTGGATGATGTTGAGTCTGACGGTGAGATTACAGTTAATGCCAACAAGTTACGTGATACCTTAAGTAACCTTGATATTAACAGTGTTGTTTCAATTACTCTAGATGAAGACAAGAATGTGCTGGTTATTTCAGATGGAAATACCTCATTTGAAATTCGTACCCGTTCATCAATTGATTTCCCTTCATTTGAGCTTGAGGATATTGAGCAGGAAATCACCATTAAACAGTGTCTGCTGAAGTCAATTATTGATTCTTCAGTATTCTGCGTTTCCAATGAGGACTTCCGTGATTATCTGAAAGGTATCCGTTTTGAACTGAATGGTCAAAAACTTGAAATCTTCACTTCTGACGGTCACAGAATGGCTATTCTTGAGACACAGCTTTCAACCCAGAATGCTTCATCAGGTTCATTCGGTGCCATTATTACCAAGAAATGTGCGGCTCAGTTATCAAAGATTTTAAATGATTCTGGTGAATCAGAGGTTGTTCTAAAGTTTACCAAGAATGCTGTAAGAACTTCATGTAATAACTTTTCGCTTGCATCTAAGCTTATCAACTGTGGATACCCTAATGTAAGAACTGTTATTCCAAAGTCCATCGATACTACAATCTCTATTCCTCGTGTTACTTTCAACAAGCTTATACAGCAGGTTTCTGTGCTGTCATCCAAGCGTGTTAACGGTGTATCATTTAGCTTCGGTAACGGAAAGGTAGATCTTAGATCAGAGAATTCAGAGCATGAAGTTGCTACTGCATCTTTGGCTTTACCTGATGCACAGACTCCAATTGAGATTTCTCTGAATGGTCAGTATGTTCGAGATGTTCTGAATGTAATCAAGACTGATAATGTCCTATTCTGCTTCAGCCAGCCTATGCTGAATGTTCTGATTAAATCAGACGCTTCAGACAATAACGAACTGCACGCTAGCTATATTATCAGTAAGGTAGTGGTCTAAATTTAACGTATTGCGAAGAATATCCTTTCTTCGCAATTAATCTTTATGCATATCACCAGACTCATCGTTCAGAACTGTCGTAATATTTCTTATCTTGATATCAAACCATCAAGTAGTTTTAATCTTATATATGGACCAAACGGTTCTGGCAAGACCTCTCTTTTAGAATCAATCTCCTATCTTGGTTTAGGACGTTCATTTAGAACCAGCAAATATCTTTCTTTAATTAGAAAAGGAACAGAATCGATAACTATTTCTGCAAAGGTCAAAGCTGATAAGTCTGAATTTGAGGATACACTTGGTATTTCAAGATTCAAATCCAGATCCAAGGGAATGATGGTTTCTGTGAATTCAGAACATTCCTCAAGACTATTAGATCTAGTTGATAGAATAAGTGTTCAGGTTATTCATCCTCAGGGAATAGATTTAATACTTGGATCTCCTGAACTTCGCAGAAGCTACATTGACTGGGGAATATATTATCTATATCCAGAATTTAAACAGTTATGGATGAATTACAAGAAATTACTTTCTCAACGTAATTTCCTTTTAAAGAAAAATGCCTCTGTAGAAGAAATTCAACTTTGGGATGATGCTCTTTCTTCAATTAGTGAAAATATCACCTCAATTCGTGAAGAATATCTTCAAAAACTGTATCCGATTTTAAGAGAAAAACTGCAGCAGTTTTTACCTGATTTTGAGTTTGATTTTAATTTCCAAAAAGGGTGGGAAAATGGCTTGCAGTTGCGCTCTGCGCTAGATTTAAATCTTGAAAAAGACCGCATTTTAGGGTATACTTTTTATGGTTGTCACCGTGCGGATTTAAGGGTTAAATGCAACGGATTTTTAGCATCTGATACCTTATCTAGAGGACAGTTAAAATTACTTGTCTGCGCTATGAGATTATCGCAGAGCCTTTTGCTTAGACAGCAAAGCGGCAATAACTGTATTTTCTTGATTGATGATCTCAATTCTGAGCTAGATCCACACTCTAGACATCTTTTGTTAGATGATTTAATAGATTGTAGATGTCAGGTCTTTTTAACCAATATCTCAGAACAAATAGATATTCCTGATCATATTGAATGTAAATATATAAACATTTCTACATCTATTACACCAGATTCATAGAGGACCAAATGTCAGAAGAAAAAAACAATGATTATGATACTTCCAGTATTAAAGTTTTACATGGCTTGGAAGCAGTACGTAAACGTCCTGGAATGTATATAGGTGATACTGATGACGGATCAGGTTTACACCATATGGTTTTTGAGGCAGTTGATAACTCTATTGATGAAGCTTTAGCGGGGTTCTGTAACCATATTGAAGTAACTATCCATGAGGATGGTTCTGTTTCATGTACTGATAATGGTCGTGGTATTCCTGTAGCTATGCACCCTGAAGAGAAGGTTTCAGCCGCTGAGGTTGTAATGACCGTTCTTCATGCTGGTGGTAAATTCGATTCAAATTCATATAAGGTTTCAGGCGGTCTTCACGGTGTAGGTATTTCTGTTGTTAATGCCTTATCAGATCGTTTAGAGCTAACTATCAGACGTGAAGATCATATCTGGCAGCAGGTTTACCTGAATGGAGGTCATCCTGAAGCTCCTTTACACCAGATTGGCGATAGTGATGAACATGGTACTATGGTTCGTTTCTGGCCATCTCCTGAAATCTTCAATAACAATATTACTTTTGAATATGCAATTCTTGCTAAGAGACTGCGTGAACTATCATTCCTTAACTCAGGTATCAAGATTACTCTGTCTGATTTAAGAGAGACTCCTGTTAAGCAGGAAGTTTTCTATCATGAAAAGGATGAAGGTATCAGTGCTTTTATTAACTATCTGAATAAGGGTAAGAAGCCAATTCAGGAAGAAATCATCCATTTTACAAATGAGAATGATGAAAACAAGATTGATAACATCAGTGTTGAAATCGCTATGCAGTGGACTGATGCTTATACCGAGAATATATACTGCTTTACCAATAACGTTCCTCAGAAGGATGGTGGTCAGCATTTAGCAGGCTTCAAGCGTGCAATTACCAATACTTTTACAAAGTATTTAGCTGAGCATGCAACCATCGATAACAAGATGAAGAATGTTACAGCATCTCCTGAGGATATCAGAGAAGGTTTAACAGCTGTTATTTCTGTTAAGATGCCTGATCCTAAGTTCTCTTCACAGACTAAGGATAAACTGGTTTCTTCAGAAGCAGGTACCGCTGTTAATAACTGTATCAATGAGCATCTTCTGGATATTCTGATTTTCAATAAGAAGATTTTCTCTGATAACATCTGTCAGAAAATTCTATCAGCAGCTGTTACTCGTGAAGCTGTAAGAAAGGTACGTGACATGTCTCGTTCTGACAGATCAGGTATTAGCAGCAAATCTGTTGATAAACTTGTTCCTTGTCGCGAGAAGAATCCTGCACTATCAGAAATCTTCCTGGTAGAGGGTGATTCTGCAGGTGGATCAGCTAAGAACGGTAGAGATTCAAAATTCCAGGCAGTTCTTCCTTTAAGAGGTAAGATTCTGAATGTTGAAAAAGCTCGTCTTGATAAGGTTCTTGAGTCAGAACAGATTTCTAATCTGGTGATTTCATTTGGATGCGGTATTGGTGAGAATTATGATATCACCAAGCTAAAGTATCACAATATTATTATCATGACCGATGCTGATGTGGACGGTGCTCATATACGTATTCTTCTTTTAACTTTCTTCTATCATTTCTTCCCTGGAATTATTGAGAATGGCTATGTTTATGTGGCAGAGCCTCCTCTATACAAATATGAGAAGAAATCTTCCAAGAAAGATCCTGTATATGTAATTACTGAAGAAGATGCCGCATTCTTCGAAGTATCATTAGCTGTTGAGATGGGCCAGTTATTCCCATCACGTGGTGCTGCAGCTATTCCTCCTGTATCTCTTGAGGCTTTATTTAAGAAATATATTGCCGTTGTTGCTGCTGCCAAGAAAGCATGCAAACAGGAAGCTGATTACAACTATGAAGCTATCATCAATATGCTTTACTATGATGTAATCAAAGATAATATGTTTGTATCTGAAGCTGATGTTAAGTCCTGGGTAGATGGCTTTATTAAGGTTCTTCCTTCAAATCCATCTGAAGGTATGTATTATAAGTACAGAATTGAGCATGATGAACTTAACAACAAATTCTATCCTGTTGTAATTAAGCATGTATTCGGTACTGATGAAGAGTGTACCATTAACGAGAAGTTCTTAACCAAGATCAGATATGACAAGATTAAGGCATTACACGCTCAGGCTTCTAATCTGATCGAGGAAGACGGTTATCTGTATATTCCTTCTAATCCTGTTGACAGTAAGGAAGTTAAGGTTAAGAACTTAACTGAAGTCTACGACATTCTTAAGAAGAAGGCTAAAGAAAGCGTTAATATCCAGCGTTACAAAGGACTAGGTGAAATGAGTGCAGCCCAGCTTTCTGAAACTGCTATGAATCCTGATACCAGAAGTATTAAGCGTGTTCACTTAAGTGATGCTATGGAAGCAACCAAGTTATTCTCAGATCTGATGGGTGATGATGTACCAGTAAGAAGAGAGTACATTGAAATCCACAGTGATGAAGCTGTATTAGATGTTTAATCTTTAGACAGTATTTTATTCTATTTAAACTTAAACCTGGCCACAGTGCCAGGTTTTTTATTGTCTAATATTCGAGGTTACCTATAGAGGTTACCAGCGGTGATAACCTAATATTTTGAAATATAAACAATTATTATTAACTATACTTAAATGTTTTCTTTTTGTTTCTAATCATTTATGTTCCACGTGGAACATCTGACAATATAATTCTTCCAATCATTAATTAGATAACCAATCGAATATGTCGTACTTATGTTAATCAGATGAAAATTATGAGTAATTATAAAAAACTTATAACATTATTACGAAGATAATAAATATTAATAAATTGTTCCACATGGAACATTAATAATTGATCAAATCGATAATTATTTCAAAATTTCAGTATATCTATATTGTGTGTGCATTAAACAGATAGATATTATTAAATTATCGTATCTATGGATTATGATGTTTTACATGGAACATATACATACCTGATTATATTCAGTGGATCAACATCAATTATCTACTAAATTTAAGGATGTTCCACGTGGAACATTAATATTTGAATATATTTTTAATTCACTGAAATTTAATATTAACAATTTTATGTGGTTTTTTATTGTTAGATAGTAATTAATAAAAATATCTATTGAAAATAATGTTCCACATGGAACATATTTTCTCAGAATATATAGTCTGGAATGATTTATTTTAACTAATGAATAAAAGTATGTTCCATATAGAACTATTAAAATCATAGTAAAACTATGTTTTATTATTCTTTGATGGGGATTGGATGAGAATTCATCATTTTTACATTTTGAATACTAATACAACTCTTATTCAGTCAAAATTTATATTGTTTCAATTGAAAACCATTATATCTAAAAACCAGAAACTGTGTTTACCTAGAAATAATGTTCCATGTGGAACATAAATTAACAAATATAGATATATTGTGTATTAAATATTTGTTTTAATATTAGATTGGTATTCGTTAGATGTATTTTAATATTACTAATAATAATGAAATATATATTTTAATACTTCGATTATTCCCTAACTGCTGCATTCAATTATATGAGGTTGAATTTTGAATATGTTCCACGTGGAACATGAATATGCTGGTCAAATTCCTGAAACCTAGTTCATTCTGCATTTTAATTACCTGTTCTTGATAAATTACAATGGTAAAATAATAGTGTATTACAATAAAATTACTGGTAAATAATCTATAATTAACTAGATTATTCTACTATTTTAAATTGTTCCATGAGAAACCTTAATTCTATGTTATTATTATCAACTTATTTTTTACTAATATAATTGTATATAAATGTTCCACGTGGAACATGAAAAATTGAGAAGTGATTATTTAGTACTGTTGGTGTTCTTTCTTTACACTCCAGATTAGTATGTCAATTCACGTTACTTATATATTATGTATATACTAATCGTTTATTTCAGGACAGTTGGTCTAATAAATAACATATTAATTTATAACTTTAATATTAATCATTACAATTGTTCTACTTGCAACATCTTAAAGCTAAATTTATTATTTTTATTTTCTTAATATATTCTTATTTCTTATTTTTTCTGAATAAAATAAGATGGTTCGCGAATTTATAAGTTGTATTTTAATTTAGTTCATACAATTTAAATGTTCCACGTGGAACATCTACACATGTTCACAAAATTCCACCCTTTATCTAATCAATAATTACTAATTCTTTAAATCCAATTAATATGTTCCACGTGGAACATAAAATTTATCCTCTAATATTCCGATTAGTTTTTAATAAAATCTCATATTGATTTTATATTTTATGCTTACATGTAAATTCAACTGAAAAGTCTTTCTATATTTATATTATTCATTCGACTGATAATTATTGTTTTACGAATTGTTCCACGTGGAACATTATATGTAGACTGTCAGTTCTAATTTGGATGATTTATAGGGAGTAATTTCAAGAATAGGTAGATTGTTCCACGTGGAACATAAAAAAGGGCTCATAAAAATGAGCCCTGATTTTTAAGATTTGATTAAATTAGTACAGAACTGAAATATCTGCAGTCTTAGCAATAATCTCGTGTAAGTTATTTAATAATGCTAATCTGTTATTTTTGATATTTACATTTTCAGCATTAACCATAACATTCTCGAAGAAATTATCAACTGGATCTTTTA
Organism: uncultured Succinatimonas sp.; assembly: GCA_900317105.1. Taxonomy (GTDB): domain Bacteria; phylum Pseudomonadota; class Gammaproteobacteria; order Enterobacterales; family Succinivibrionaceae; genus Succinivibrio. The sequence goes on from ONFP01000010.1 coordinate 17,984, forward strand.
GTTCTGATAGAGCAGATAATGCTTCAGTATAGTTGCTATCTGAATATAACTTAGATACCTTAACATCAACATTCTTAAGTACATTGAATAGCTTAACTTCTGCATCTTCTTTCAGAAGTGATTCATTGATGTTCTTATCAAAGTTATCAGCCTTGCTTAGAATGTTGTTGATTCTCTTATATGCTGAGGCAAGATTCTCTGCTTCAGGCAGAGACTTAAACTGTTTAACAGCTTTTACTCTATTATCGAAATCCAGAATATCCTGTGGATTTGTAGATAGAACTGCTAAGAAGATAGAAGCCTCAATGCCCTGATCCTGGTAATAAGCCTTTAGTCTGTTATAAACGAAGTTGATAACATTCTCTTTTGTTTCCTTAGACTTTAGTTTAGTCTCAAGGATAGAGCAGGCTTTCTCAATTAGCTTATAGAAGTTGATTGAAATGTTGTTCTCAATCAGAATTCTAATTAAGCCAATAGCAGCTCTTCTTAAACCGAATGGATCCTTATCACCCTTAGGTAGCATGTTGATTCCAAAGATACCAACAAGAGTAATAATCTTCTCGGCAAGGCTTACAGAAATCTGTACAGGCTTTGTTGGAATGATGTCACCAGCAAATCTTGGCAGGTACTGCTCGAAGATAGCATCTGAAACATCCTTATCTTCGTTATCAAGTTCTGCATAGTGCATACCCATAATACCCTGAGTATCAGTAAACTCGGTAACCATGGTTGTAGCAAGGTCACATTTTGCTAAATGAGCTGCTCGAGCTGCCTTAGATGCGTCAGCATTGATTTCATTAGCAATATACTTAGCTAACTCTTCAACGCAGTCTGATCTAAAGGCTAGAGTACCAATATCCTTCTGGTAAACGATATTCTCAAGTTTCTTGAAGTATGATTCTAAGTTGTTCTTTCTATCAGTCTGGAAGAAGAACTCAGCATCCGAAAGTCTAGGTCTTACAACTCTTTCGTTACCAGAAATCAGAGATGTAGGATCCTCTGGATTGATATTAGATGCAAAAGCAAATGAAGGAAGAAGCATGTTGTTCTTATCATAGATAGGGAAGTACTTCTGGTCACCCTTCATGGTATATACAAGAGCTTCTGCAGGAACCCTTAGGAATCTCTCTTCAAATGAAGCTTTGAAGATATGTGGCTCTTCAACGATAGACGTAACTTCCTCAACCAGTGAATCATCAAGATCAGCTTTACCATTAACTGAGTTAGCAATATCGGTAACCTGTTTGATAATAGATGCCTTTCTCTCTTCGTAGTCAGCAACTACACGGCCTTCAGTTCTCAGCTGTTCAACATAAGTATCTGCTGACTTAATAACAACCTTCTGTGAACCAAGGAAGCGGTGTCCGTTGATTTCCTTTGATGACTCAACACCAAGAATGGAACCTGGAATTAAGTTATCACCAAACAGCATGCATAGAGTATGTACAGGACGTACGAACTCTTCTCTCTTGTCACCCCAATGCATTAAACGTGGAATTGGCAGAGATTTAAGCGCAGTCTTGAATAACTCAGGAACAAGTTCAACAGTGTTAGCGCCTTTCTTAGTGGTTTTGATATACAGCCACTCACCCTTTGGTGTGGTTAATCTCTGAGCTTCCTCAATTTTGATTCCGTTAGCAGAAGCCCAGCCTAAAGCTGCTTTGGTAGGATTACCGTTAGCATCGAAAGCTGCCTTAACTGCAGGTCCCTTGATTTCAATCTCCTGATCCTGCTGCTTCTCTTCAAGAGCGGTAATGAATAATGCCAGTCTTCTTGGGGTTGCATACCATTTTGAAGACTCAAAATGAAGATTCTGATCCTTTAACTGCTTTACAAATGAATCATGTAAAGACTGAGCAAGGGTACGTAAAGATTTTGGAGGTAATTCCTCTGTTCCTAGCTCTAAAAGTAAATTATTGGTTGTCATGATATGTTAAATCCTAGTTATCCTTGTTTTCAGTCTTTTTGCACATTGGGAAACCTAGCTCTTCTCTAGATTTGTAATATGCTTCTGCAACAGCTTTAGATAGAGTTCTGATTCTCAGGATAAATCTCTGACGCTCTGTTACTGAAATTGCATGTCTTGCATCTAACAGGTTGAAACAGTGAGCTGCCTTTAGAATTCTTTCATATGCTGGTAGAGGAAGTGGCTTCTCAAGATTCAGAAGATAGCTGCTTTCCTTTTCCATCTGGTCAAACATGCTGAATAAGAAATCAGTATCAGCATACTCAAAATTGTATGTAGACTGCTCTACCTCATTCTGATGGAATACATCACCGTAGGTGACATCGCCATTTGCTGTGTGAGCCCAGATTAAGTCATATACTGTCTTTTTCTTCTGGATGTACATAGCAAGACGCTCAAGACCATAGGTTAACTCACCGGTAACAGGGTAGCACTCAAGACCACCAACCTGCTGGAAGTAGGTAAACTGTGAAACTTCCATACCGTTCAGCCAGATTTCCCAGCCAAGACCCCAAGCTCCAAGAGTTGGGTTTTCCCAGTTGTCTTCAACAAAACGGATATCATTCTCTGTTGGGTCAAATCCAAGTTCCTTTAATGAGCCTAGGTATAACTCCTGAATGTTATCTGGAGAAGGCTTAAGAATAACCTGGAACTGATAGTAGTGCTGTAATCTGTTTGGATTTTCACCGTAACGACCGTCAGTTGGTCTTCTTGATGGCTGAACATAGGCACATGATATTGGTTCAGGACCAAGTGATCTTAGGAAAGTCATAGGGTGAGAAGTACCAGCGCCGACTTCAAGATCGAATGGTTCTGCAATCATACAGCCATGTCGCATCCAGTAATCTTGTAGGGTAAGAATTAAACCTTGGAATGTTTGAAGGTCATATTTGTTAGACATTTTTTGAACCTTGCTACGAATACAAAATAGATAAAGATCTATTCAAATAAAAAAATAAAAAAAAAGTTGCTACATTTTACCATTAAAGCGCATCAGTTTGCGCCTTTATTAGGGAAAAATAACCATAAAATTAAAGAAAAATGCAAAAAAGTTACATTTATAATCACCAGAAATGTAAATTGCGATTTTGCTAAACAGAGCAAAGTGTTTAAACAAATGTATGAGCAATAATTTGAGATAACTTTTATTTTTGCTATTTAGTTGAAATATAAATATATAAATCAAATTAGAATAGAACTTGTTATTTATTCAGAGAGTGAAGACAAGTTATGTATTTTCTGTTGAATCTGTTTAGTGCGATAGCTCTGCTGGCTTTTGGTGTATACATGACCAAAAAGACAGTGATGAGTTCATGCGGTGCTTCAATCGGAAATGTTCTTCAAAGCGTGGTCGACTCAAGGTTTAAAGCTGTTCTGATTGGGTTAGGCACAACCATGCTGGTACAGAGCAGTACTGCAACTTCTCTTCTCGTTTCATCTTTTTTGAAAAAGAATCTTCTATCTTTGGGAATTGCTCTTGCCATTATGCTGGGAGCTGATCTTGGCACTGCAATTATGGCTCGAGTTCTGACCTGCGATCTTTCAATTGTTTCACCAATTCTTCTGACCCTCGGTATTTTTCTATATCTTGGATTTGCAGACAGGGTAAAACTGCACTTAAGTGGCGGTATTATGCTGGGCTTAGGATTGATTCTTCTGGCCTTAAGACTGATTGTACAGACAACTCAGCCTGTAACTCATGCAGAACTGACAGCGGTTCTGCTTAAATCGCTTACCAATGAGATAACCTTTGCTCTTATCCTAGGCATGATCCTGGCAGTAATCTGTTTTTCCAGTCTTGCAGCCGTGCTTCTGACTTCCCTACTATGCACTACCGGTGCAATTGAGATCAGCGGTGCTCTGGCTGTTGTGATAGGCGCTAACATAGGTTCATGTATCCTTGAGATTATCGGTGCGTTAAAACAGGGTATAAGTGCAAAAAGAGTTATGTACGGTAATACACTATTCAAGATTATTATCGGTATTGTTGCACTATGCCTTCTGGTTCCTATTGAGAATGCTGAAAAGGAAATGGCCTTCCCTCTGTCAGAGTTTGTTATCTGGTTCCACGTGGTATTCAATGCTGTTATATGTATTTTTATGCTGCCATGTGTAGGTCTGATGTCAAAACTGCTGTATGCGCTTATTCCTGAACGTAAGGTCGAGTATGATCCCAATATTCCTGAACACCTTGATCTTGCAGCTTACATCGATCCTAACCTTGCGCTTGGCAATGCCGTCAGAGAAGTTTTAAGTCTGGGAGATTTTCTGCAGCAGATGTTCACAAACCTTGAAAACAGTATTTCCTATAAACCTCAGGAAGGTGTCAGCAGCAATGATATGAAGAACAGAATCAGGGACATAGCCGGAAAGATCAGTGAATATCTGGCGGGTGTTAATTTTGATTCAAAGAAACAGCGCAGACGCATGAACAGATGTCTTATTGCATCTGCGGATGTAAGTGAATGCGCACATATCATCAACGGTATGATTAAACGTCTTAACAAAGCTAATGGTACTTATCAGGCTTCATTTCTTCCTGAGATAAGAAATGAACTGGGAAGAATCTCCAGTGAATGTGCCGGTGCTGTAAATCTTGCGGTAAATGCTTTCTTCAGAAATGGTAAGGAAGAAAAGCAGAATTACATGGTAAAGAAAAATCAGTGCCTCAAACTGATAAATGGATTTCACGCAAGCTATATCGGTAAACCACATCTTAATGCTGAACAGGATATGCGTTTCTTTATGATTCTGCTTGAGATTTTAGAACAGTACAGACATATCTGTGTAATCTTTGATCCTCTGTTCTTAAAAGGAGAACTGAAGACTGCGGAACAGGAGATGAATCTTACCGAGGATTAGCAAAAACGTTTTTTTAACTTCAACAATATAAGGGGATAATTATGAGAAAATTTACAAAACTTCTGTGTGCCGCCACCTTAATTGGAGCAGCTTTCAGTGCAGCAGCTTGGGAGCCTAGCGGTGATGTTAAGGTTATTGTTGCCTACAAGGCTGGTTCTGGTACTGATACCGGTGCCCGTGTTCTGGCAACTATGGCTGAAAAGTATATCGGTAAGACTCTTATTATCAACAATATGCCTGGTGCAGACGGTAAGATTGGCTGGACTGCACTGGTACAGGCAAAGGGTGATGGTCAGACCATCGGCTTCATTAATCTTCCAACCTTCACTACTCTTTCAACTCTGCCAAACGCTCCTTTCAAGACTTCAGATGTAATTCCTGTATGTAATCATCTGACAGAGACAGGTGTTGTCGTAGTTAAGGCTGATAGCCCATACAAGACCTTAAAGGATCTGGTTGAGGCTGCTAAGAAGAACCCTAACATCCGAGCATCAACCAACGGTGTTAAAGCATCTAACCACACAGCAGCTCAGCTTTTAGCTACCAGCGCTGACTTCAAGTACAAGGCAATTCCTTATGGCGGAACCGCAGATCAGCTTCTTGCTTTACGTCAGAACGAGGTTGACTTCACCTGTGCAAAGGTTGCTGATGTTGCTCAGTTAATCAAGGGTGATAATCCTGAGTTACGTATTCTGGGTGTTTTCTCAGAGAACAGATTAGAGTCACTGCCAGAGGTTCCAACATTAGGTGAGTGCGGCTATTACAACAAGTGGTATGGCTCTGCACGTGGCATAGTTGTTCCAAAGGGAACTCCAAAGGAAGTTGTTGATTTCTATGTTGATGCTTTCAAGAAGACTGCAGAAGATCCTGCTGTTATCGAAGCTCACCAGAAGGCAGGCTTAGAGTTGGATTTCATGGATGATAAGGCATTCGGTAATCTGATTTCTGAGCAGGAAGCTTTCTGTAAGGATGTTGTAACCAATCTTTACAAGTAAACAGCATATAATGCCGGATCTGTTCCGGCATTTTAAATTAGGAAATATATTGTGAAAAAATCTGATGTAGGCGTTGTTGTATTTGTATACGGTATCTGCCTCTTTTTTTATTATTACCTGCAGGAGCTGCCTCCTGAGGCACAGACCTATCCACTTTGTCTGATTAGTGGTCTCTTTATTCTGAATACTCTGTTTGTAATCCTGAATGTAATAAAGCTCAAAAAGACCGGAATGGAAAATGATCTCCATTCTGTATTTGAAGGCTTTCTGAAGAGTCAGTTCTTTACTGTGCTGACGGCATGTGTGATTTATATTGTGGGCGTTTACTATATCGGTTTTTACATCACAAGTATCGCTTATCTAATCATAATTATGTCGTTCCTGAAAGTCCCTTTAAAGAGCTCGGTTCTGACTGTTTTGGTTCTGGGACTGGTTATTTATTTTGTATTTACCATGTTCCTGAAGGTTCCTCTTCCAATGGGCGTTGTTTTTGAGTAAAAGAATATGGATACATTAGCTCTCATGGGAGAAGGATTTATCCTAGCTCTTTCTCCTCTAAACATACTACTGATGGTTCTGGCTACAGCTATCGGTGTATCTATAGGATGTCTGCCTGGCCTGTCAGCTGCAATGGGTGTAGCTCTACTGTTACCTGTGACCTTCGGAATGTCTCCATCCACAGGTCTGATTGTTCTGGGAAGTATTTACTGTGGAGCCATCTTTGGCGGTTCTATTTCCGCTATTCTGATTCATACACCGGGAACACCAGCTTCAGCAGCAACAGCAATTGAAGGTTATCAGCTGACAATCAGAGGTAAGGCTGCAAAAGCTTTAACTGTAGCCTGCTTTGCTTCTTTCTGCGGCGGTCTTTTAAGCTGTATTTCTCTTTATTTCTTCTCACCTCTGCTGGCAACACTAGCTCTGCAGTTCAAGAGTCCTGAATATTTCTGGCTGTCACTGTTCGGTTTGACTATTATTGCCGGTGTTGCGTCAAAATCCATGATTAAAGGTCTGATGTCAGGTGTGATTGGTCTTCTGATCTCAACCATCGGAATGGATCCAATGGAAGGTGTTGAAAGATTCATGTTCGGCATGAGTACTCTGTACAATGGAATTGATACCACCTGTGCTCTTATCGGTTTATTCTCAATGTCGCAGATCCTGATTCTTGCTGAGAAAAAAATCAAAGAGCGAGCTGAATCTGCTAAGCTTAATGACAGATTAGGTCTTTCTTTTGCCGAGATTAAACGTTTAAGTCCAACTATCATCCGTTCATGGCTGATTGGCAATATCATAGGTATTCTGCCTGGTGCCGGTGCTTCAATTGCGAGCTTTATGGGCTATAACGAGGCCAGAAACTTCTCTAAGCACAAGGAAGAGTTCGGTAAGGGCTCTATTGACGGTGTAGCAGGTTCCGAAGCTGCAAACAATGCTGTTACCGGTGGTTCGCTGATTCCAACTCTAACTTTAGGTATTCCAGGTGAGTCTGTAACTGCTGTTTTAATGGGCGGTCTGATTATTCATGGTCTGCAGCCTGGTCCTGAGCTGTTTACAACCTATGCCAACATGACCTATACCTTCTTTGCAGGCTTCGTGATTATCCAGTTCCTGATGTTGGCTATCGGTCTTTTAGGTTGCAAGGGGTTTGCTCAGATTGCAAAACTGTCTGATGCGATTCTGATCCCTTCAATCTTTGTGCTGTGTGTGGTTGGTTCTTATGCCATTCACAACAATCTGGTTGAGGTATGCATCATGTTCCTGTTTGGTATCTTAGGATATCTTGCAAGAAAGTTTGACCTGAATCCTGCAGCTATTGTACTTGGACTTATCCTTGGACCAATCGGTGAACGTGGTCTTCGCAGATCACTGATGCTGAATGATGGTGATCCATCAATTCTGTTCTCAACTCCATTATGCTGGATCCTGATTATTCTGTGCGTTCTAGGTGTAATGTCTCCTGTGGTTATGTCAAAACTGGAGAAAAAGGTTCAGAATCAGTAAAAAAGGACTTTAAATACAGATAGTTGTTTAATTGAGTAAACATTGAAAAATTAATTTCATTTAAGTGTTGTCAACATATTCAAATATCTGTATAATCTCTCTCCGTAGTGATGCTGGCATAGCTCAGTTGGTAGAGCACCTGTTTTGTAAACAGGGGGTCGTGGGTTCGAGACCTACTGCCAGCACCATACAATAAGAGGCAACCGATTGGTTGCTTTTTTTATTTCCTGCCTCTTCTCTATCTGCTTTTTGATTGCAGTAGTCTGTTCTTCTAACACCCTCGCGCTTACCTAAATAGCCGGTAACTCCAAATCCCAGTGTTAGTCCTGGTTTAAGGGTATTAAACGCAACTCCAAAATCGAGTACCGCAGAGTTTCCTCTTGTGGAAGGAGAAGGTACATCGTAAGTTAGATTTGAATGAAAGATTTTTGCTTTGGCATCTCCTTTGAATTCATGCTCCCAGGCTGCACCAGCATAAAGCTCAACCTTGTCGTTCAAGGTATAATCTGCTCTTGCACCAATGCGACTACGCCATGAGTCAACATCAGCAAACTTGTAATGATCGTCTGCTACTTTTGTTTTTTTACCATCCAGATGCGACCACAGTACCTTGCCGTACATGTCCAAAGCGAGTTTGTCGTATGCCTGCAGTACATAGCCAAGTCCCATGTGGATGCCGTAATAATTATTTGAGGAATCAAACTCAGCTCGCTTACCACTGATGCGATCAACCATGTCGTTAGTATGCCAGTCATTAAAGATACGTCCAAAACGTACTGAGCCTTCAAAGTACATGTTCTTGAGGACTGTATCTGTAAGATTTAATCTGGAAAGAAGACCTAATCCATAATAATGGGCATTACCTTTACCGTTAACATCTCCTGAATCTGTACTGTTAAAGGTCTTATTTCGTGCATAGCCAAACTCAAAGAAACCACCACCGGTTACACTCATGGTGTCGTAGTTTTTACGTGCGGCAACACCGGCAAGTCCAGAAATACTATTCACGTTAACATGTGAGCCTGTCACAAGACGCTGTTTACCTGCAGAGGCTGCGGCAAATGGAGCCACAATAGTGGTTCCTGATGCAGTGCCTCCTGGTTCGGTAGCCCCCATAGCCTGTCTCATTCCTTCTCCGGTGGCCAAATCGGCACCAAGATTTAATACACCAAGACCTCCAAGGCGTCCTTCCATTACTGCTTTGGTTTTAGGACTAGCTTTTATGTCGACTACGGTGGCATAAATATTGTTGGCATCATTACTGATAACAAAGTCGTAATCTAGGGAAACTCCCTTTTTGGCCTTTAGAGTTTCACTGTAATCTACACCACTTGTAAGTAGGTTATTACTATTATTTATAATTCCACTTTCGTTGTTGATGAGAGTAATTTGGGAACCAGGAAGAAGATCTGCTCCTGATGCAACCGCGGCAGTGAATTTAGTTTGTGGAGATAACGCCGTTTTTGATCCACCTACAATTTTCAGTATGATATCTCCATTCTGAGTACCTGCTGGCAGGATAAAGTAGTAGTTATCAAAGTTATTGATACTTTTAACGTTCAGATTCTTTGCCCAGATCTCAAGGGTGTTGCCACTAATTTCTGCGAGGTTTGCTGAAGATGCTTTTGCGAAACCTCCGAAGAGTGCGGCATTTGCTAATGTGTCCGGTTTTAGATCTGTTCCAAGAATTACAGTATTGTTGTTGGCTTTTGCTCCTTCTTTTCCATAGGCATAGCCACCATAAATAGAACCATCTAAAATTTCACCGCCTTCCAAGTATACTGAGTTACCGTATGTATTTGCAGTTCCATTTTTACTATGAGCAAATCCTCCATAGGCATCATGTCCAAGTTTAGCTCCGTTCTTTAAAATCACCTGATTTCCTGTAGCTATAACCGTACCAGATGTCGCATCAAATATACCACCTTCGGCCCAGCCTCCGTAAGCGTTTAATCCAACATTATTTGTTTGTTCTTGAGGTCCTGTAATTTCATTAGGATATGATCTACTCAGCCCTAGTGTATTGGCATTTGCTTCATCCAAGCCAGCAATTCCACCGTGTTCTATGATTAGGATGTTTCCTTTGGCTATAGCTGTTCCGTTCCAGTTTTTTGCATATCCGCCATAAGCATCTGTTGCAGAGCCTGATATGGTTAGTATGTTATCAGAGCAATTTGCCGTGGTTCCTATAGTTCCAGATACACTATTCGCATATCCTCCGTATGCAAAAGTAACCTTTCCTCCAATATTCAAAATGTTTGTTATTGAATTGTTTGAATTGTATGTGCTACCGGAATATCCACCGTATGCATGAGCTGCAGTTCCTTCTGTTGAGATGATTACTCTGTTGTCTGAAGCAGTGGCTGTTCCTTTGGCACTATAGGCTCTGCCTCCTGTTACCTCATGTTCTACTGTACCGCTAATGGTGACTAAATTATTATTAGACCAGGCTGTACCTGTTTCACTGCTCGACTCACCTCCGTAGACATCCACGTTGACAGTGGCACCGTGTTCTAAATCTACTCTGTTAGACGTGGTACTGGCTGTTCCTTGAATACTTTCAGACTTTCCACCGTAGGCACTTTTATTTACAGTACTACCATTTCTCAAATATAATGCGTTACCTCTTGCACTGGCTATCCCATTGTTATTAAAGACATAACCTGCATAGGCATAGTGTTTTAAATTCCCCCCAGATGCTATTTCAAGAACGTTATTACGTAATAATATACCGTGATTGTAATAGTCATAACGTGTATCAGAATAGGCTCCTGCAGCTGTGAAATCAGGATCACCTGAATGATCTGTATCAATTACGACATTATTATTTGATGCGCCAAGAACACCAAGGTAAATACTGTTTATTAGAGTTCCACCACTGTCAGCAATGGCAGTTGTTGGCAATACAACAATACTACTTGAAAGTATCGCTGCAATACATCTGGCTATTGGAGTATGCCTTAAGATACGATGATTAGAATAATACCTTTTATAAGTCATAAATTATTCCACAATAAATACGCTATATAGCTGCAGATATCAGCTGATGGTTTTTACTTGAAGTGTATAAAAAAAACTGAAAAAGGCAATTTTAAAGCGAATATTTTCTAATAAAAATCTCACTTTTTATCAAATAAATGAAGTAAGAAAAGAGTTGAAAAAAGTTTATTAAAGTGACTTTAACTAAGGATAAGAGATGATTCTAATAATAGAATTATCAGTTTGTTTTTCTAACTGTTAGTTTTTTGTCTGGGTAAACACATCTGAGAATCTGACTGAAATATTTATTTGTATTTTTTGAGCCAACAGTTCTGTTCTATTCTAAGAAAAACCCTATAATACAGGCTTACAAGTTGGAATTATTAATCTGCCAATTTAAATTATTAAAAAGTTTATTAATGGTAATTTAATATTATTTTGATTGTATTTTATAGTCAGAATCTTTTATATGGTACTGTCCTATGCCTGAACTGCCTGAAGTTGAAGTTACGAAACGTGGTATTGAAAAGCCACTTCTGAACGCAATTATTTCAAGTATTTATTTTGATGATAAATCCTTAAGACAGCCTTTCTCTCCAGAGTTGAAGAAACTGGTTAATGCTCAGGTATTAAAAATAGAAAGACGTGCCAAATACATAGTGATAACCACCACTAACGGGTATCTGGTGCTGCATCTTGGTATGACCGGTCATCTTAGACTTCTCGATCATGAGACTCCAATGGATACCCATGATCATTTTGAAATCGGTCTTAAGTCTGGCACCTTTATCAGATACAACGACATCCGACGTTTTGGTCTGGTACTGTACTTTGATAAGACTAAGGATCCATATCAGTGTGAACCTTTAAAATCACTTGGACCTGAACCTTTTTCCGAAGAGTTTACCTCTGAATATCTGTTCTCTCGTCTTCACAGACTAAAAAAGAGCATCAAGCAGGCTTTAATGGATAATTCCATCGTAGTAGGTGTTGGCAACATTTACGCTTCTGAAGTTCTGTTTCTAACAAAAATAAGTCCGCTTACCCCTTCAAACAAGATTACAAGAAAACAGTGTGATGCACTTGTTGAACAGATTCCTTTATTACTTAAGGAGTCTATCAAGAAAGGTGGAACTACTATCAGAGATTTCTCAGGAGCTGATGGTAAGCTTGGATATTTTGTACAGAATCTGTACGTCTACGGACATGAGGGAGAACCTTGCAAGATCTGCGGTACCAGAATTGAAAGTACCGTTCAGGGGCAGCGTTCTACTTTCTACTGCCCGCACTGTCAGAAATAGCAGTGATAACTGTATTATTTCTTTTGGGCAATAATCAGATCGTAGACTGGTTGAGGAACCAGCTTACTGATATCTCCGCCATGGATGAAGATTTCTCTTACCAGAGTTGAGGAAATAAAGGAATAATCTGGTGAAGTCTGTAGAAAGACTATTTCCAGCTCTGGAACAAAGGCTCTGTACATACCGGTAAGCTGTGCCTCGTAATCATAGTCGGTGGCGTTTCTGAGGCCTCTAACCAGCACGTTGCACTGCTTCTCTTTTAGATAATCAATTAAGAGTCCTTTAAAGCCCTCAACCTCAACGTTACTGAATTCAGCTAAGGCATCCTTTGCAGAGCAGATCCTTTCTTCAAGAGTTAGGAACGTGTGTTTTGAAGGACTGTTGGCTACAGCTACAATTACCTTATCAAATAAAGCTGAAGCACGACGGATGATATCAAGATGACCTTTGGTCAAAGGATCAAAGGTACCAGGGAAAACAGCCAAATTACTCATAGCTTAATCCTTTTTTTTACAGGAGTCCCTGCTCCTTATATATTATGTTAAATTTTAGAATCTCAGTGTAGAGAATAGTCTTTACAGATTCTATCGAAAACTTCTTTGACTTTCTGGCAGTCTATTGCTTTCATTGCTTCTTGATTCTTAACGCGATATCTCCAGCCTGCTTCCTTATTTCCAAGCTCAGCCGCAGCCATCTGTGCATAGACACTGACTTCATATTTTCTAAAGTTCCATGCTCCGACTCTGTCTGGATTATGAATAGCAAACAGACCTATAACCGGAATATTAAGCGAGGATGCCAGATGCATGCTGGCACTGTCTGGGGAGATAACAACTGAAGCCTGTGAGATAACAGCCGCAAGCAATCTTAAAGAGGTCTTTCCGCACAGATTGGTACAGTTATTCTGAAGCTTATCTGCTATTCTTGAGCAAAGCTCGGTTTCAAGACTGCCCTTGCCTCCCACGATTACAACATGAAAGCCTTTTTCTACAGCATACTGCCCTATTTCTGTATAACCTTCAGCTGTCCAGTTCTTTTCTGCCTTAGCTGATGCCGGAGCTAGAATCAGAATTTTCTTATCCTGTAGAATAAGCTCCTTTGCTCTGCTTATTTCCTGTGGTGTCAGATGATAGTTCCACTTAGGTTCTATTTTTTCAAATCCCGCTGTTCTGGCAAAAGATATAAAACCTGACATTACATGTGGAGTCTGTGGCTTATCAATTCTGCGGTTAACAAAGAAAGTCTGTCCCTCTCGGCTTCTTTCACTGTCATAGCCGTATTTCAGCTTTGCCTTAACCGCTGTTGACAGCAGTGAGGCTTTAATTGAGGTCTGCATATTCAGCAGTACATCATACTGTTCGCCTTTTAATTCTTTTCTTAGGCAAAGTACAGATTTTAGAAGCCCCTGTTTTTTTATCTCAACAGGAACCATAGGCACAATAGGTTTACCGTCGCTTATGAATAGCGATGAAAATCTTGAGTCGATTATCCATTTAATCTTAACTTCAGGATAATCCTCATGAATAGCATTGGCTATGCCGAAAGCATTAATGCAGTCACCTAGGGCGGTGAGTCTTAGAATGCAAACTGAACTTTTATCTGAATGTGTCACGCTGTTCCTCACTTTTGCCTCATTGTATCATTATCTGTATGGCATATATGGCGAAAACACATCTAAAGTTGTATTCTTGCTAAGAAAACAGTATCTTGAGAAGCGTTCTATCGGTATTCTGGTTGTAAAGTCTATGGAAAATATAAGAGTCATAAAGTTTGGAAAGACAAAGTTCTACCTTAATGAAGAGGTGCCTTCAGATCGGGAATTTTCTTTCTATGAAAGCTTTTTTGACAGGACTTCAATTGAGAAATCTGAAGGTGTAAGCTCAAGAGGCGGACGCGGTCAGACTCTTTTATTTACAAAGGACAGACGTGATCTGGTTTTTAGACATTACAAACGCGGAGGTCTGTTCGGTAAACTTGTCTCTGACTGTTTTTTCTGCTTTGAACCTCATTCTCACCGCGCCTATGAAGAGTTTGCTCTTCTAAACAGAATGCTTGAGATGAATCTTCCGGTTCCAAAGCCTGTTATTGCCAGAGAGATTTTTAACGGTATCGGTGTTGTTCAGGATATAGTTATCGAAAGACTGAATGGATATACAGATTTATCCTATGTGATTGCAGAGCGCCATTTAAGTCAAGAGGAATTCATCTCTATTGGCAAAACTCTGAAGCGTTTTTTTGATAACAATATTCTGCATACGGATCTGAATATTAGAAATATCCTGATAAATGATACCGGCAAGGTCTGTGTCATAGACTTTGACAAGTGCTTTCTTGTACCGCTTACCAACTCAAAAAAAGAGGAAATGCTGAGACGACTATTGCGTTCATTCCGAAAGGAAGTTGAAAGATATTCAGACAAAAAAGTTAATTTTAATGAGAGCGACTTTGAACTTTTAAAACAGGAAGCTCTAAAAAATTAAACTAGTAAAGTAATATAGTGCTGTATATTCTTTCTATCGAATATGGGGCATTTTATGGACAAGAAAACAGTAGTTATCGTAGATCATCCAAACTTCAGTCAGTCAAATGTTAACCGCAGATTTGTCGATGAAATGCGAAAATATCCTGAGGAGATTCTCATCCATAATCTTCAGAGTTGCTATCCTACAGGTGTACTTGATGCCTCAAAAGAGCACTGTGTACTCGAGAATAACGGTACCATTGTTCTTCAGTTCCCTTTCTACTGGTTTAACTGCCCTCCAAAAATGAAGGAATGGTTTGATAAGGTACTGACCTCAAACTGGGCCTTTAAGGATGCCTATCATCTTGAGAACAAAAAGATTGGTCTTTGTGTTTCCTGTGGAAGTGAGGAGGCTGCATATACAGCTTCAGGCAGACATCATCGCAAGGTTGAAGATTATCTTGCCAACATTCTGCATGCCTTTGAAATGTGTCGTGTGGATTATGTCGGCAGTTTTATTACCTACGGAATCAATGATACTGAAATTGTAACCGCCGACGTGATTGGACAGAGAGCCAGAGAGTATATCGAGTGGCTTAAATCTATAGCCTCTTAATTCTTGAACAGCATCAGATCCAGCTGTTCGATGGTTCTGTTTAGTGCTCCTTTGCCCTGTTGCTGCACGTCCAGAGCCATTACCCCTGTATTCTGCAGTAGATTTCTGTCTGAAAGCAGTTTGATGATGTAAAGCGCAAGCTTATGTTCATCTTCGGCGACAAAGCATCCACCTGTATCAAGCAGCTTTTCAAACTGCTCCTCAAAGTTTCTGTAAATAGGTCCTGTAAGCAGTGGCAGACTGAAATAGGCTGGCTCTAAAGGATTATGTCCGCCTATATCTACAAGACTTCCTCCCATGAAGATGAGATCACACAGACCGAAATAGGTTTCAATCTCGCCCATGGTATCGCCAACCATAACATCAGCATTGAACAGGGTAATACTCTTCAGTTCGCTCTTAAGCGCAAAGGAGATGCCTTTATCATTCAGATAACTGCAGACACTATCTGTAACAGTCTGATGTCTTGGAACAAACACCATCTTCAGATCAGGAATAGTCTTTCTGGCCTCAATATATGCGTTGACTATGGCTTCCTCTTCGCCGTCGTGGATACTGATTGCTCCAAATACATTGTCGCTTAAGATCTTGCGCCTGATCTTCTTGGAATCCTCAAACATCCTTTCTCTTGGTTTGAGATCATATTTGATGTTTCCTGTTACCACTGTATTCTTGGCTGGTACTCCGATCTTCTCAAAACGGTCCTTGTCAGCATAGGAGATGCACATTACCTTGGAGAGCTTGGAGCCAATCAGATCCTGTACCAGAGCCTTGTGCTTGAGGTACTTCTGACAGTTCTTCTCCTGCATTCTGGCATTGATGATCATTACCGGACATTTTCTTTTTGCTGCTATATCCAGCATGTTTGGCCACAGTTCAGTATCAATGATGATCAGGGCCTCAGGATTAAAGTGCTTAAAGAATCGTGAAACGGCAAGGGGACTGTCCAGAGGTGAAAACTTAACCAGCACGTTCTCAAGAGAAGATGCGGCCTTTGCCCCGGTGGTGGTCATGGTGGTTATGACAATCCTGTCGTTTGGATGATTTCTTCTGAATTCAATAATGAAAGGTTTGAGCGCGTTGATTTCACCCACTGAAGCTCCGTGAAACCAGATACAGCTTTTCTCGGTCTCCCTGTAATATCCAAGCAGCTCAAATATTCTTCTGCCGTAAGGAGGATCACGTCGCTTTTTATAGGCAAGAAATACTGCTCCTAATGGAGCTGCAAGCAGGGTAGCAGACTTATAAATACATAGGGCTAAACGGGATGATAATTTCATAATATATTCGTTCTGTTGTAGAATTGTATTGATTTAACATTTTTCAATTAACCAAATTTTTCTAGTTTCAATTAATTGAAGCTTCTTATAACTTATTGAACCATTGATACGTTCACCGTACACGGTGCGTATATCAAACGCCCCACTTGTTCTTCTTCCAAAAATAAATCCAACTCGATCACCAACTTTAACCTTGTCGAAAAGTCTGAAACCTTTCACCGTATACGGTGCTTGGTTCAACTTTCTTCGACCACCTTTTAAAGTAGTAAACTTATGAATCTGTCGATTATGACATCTTACTTTTTTCATCAGATAGACGTCACTTGGTAAAGCTTGCGGTACACCGCAAATGCACCGAGCATCAACATGATGATCTTTCTTTAAATGATATTTCTCTCTCAAATGCTTGGTTATGTAACCATAAGTGCATTTAACACATGGATATTTATTGCAAAGTTCTTTGAAAAAGAAATTCCGCATCAATCCCATGAATGTTTCAGCTTTGAAAGATTTTCCTCTTTTAATATCATCTAAAGAGATCAAACCTTTGTGAAATTTCGTGTGACACGAATCACACAAAGTAACCAAATTATTAGGAGCATCACCACCTATTAATCTTGATTCAAGATGGTGAACTCGCAAAACTTTGTCTTTAGACTTACCATTGCAACATCTACAAGTGCATCCGTCTCTAGCTAAGACATAAGCTTTTACATTCTTGAATCCTAATTGATCACCTTGCTGATACTCAGCACATTTGATCTCTGGATTCTTGATTTTCTGAATATCAAAACTTGCAATCTCTACGACAATTTTACCTATAGGCAAGATTTCGTGAGCTTTTGCAACTAATCTCAAATGAGATTCTACTTTAGCTCTGATAGATGGAGGTAGCCAACCATTTGCAATACCTCGGTTTAGAAACCGAGCTTTGCGATATCTTGTCTTTCTATTTCTACGAGTACGTCTTGCCTCTTTTCTTGCAGACAAGAGCTTTACAATGTCGGTTCTGATTTTAGCTTTAGCTTCAAAGAGAACCTTTTTCTCAGTACATGCAGAAATACCAACATTTTCATATCCTGTGTCTACACCTAGAGTGATAAGTTGGGTAATGTTTGCACACTCATAACTAAGCTGAATTGTAAATGGACATCTTTTAACTACCTTTGCTTTATGTTCTCTGAGCAAACGTCTTACCATACCATGCCGAGTAGTCGGCATGATTGGTACACCTTTGCAATTTAGAACATAAACCATAATTTAATCCTTTTAAAAAGCTGCAGTTTTTTGCTGTAAGCCAGATCCTGCAAAACTGTAAAATGCTACCTTCGTCAATGTTATTGAAAGGTTTGTTGTCTACAACACTGTTTTCAGTGAAAACTGTTTAATCATAGACCTTAGAGGTCAGAACTAGGTAGAACATTCTGACGTAACTATATATTCTTCCATAACGTAGCTCAATTTACTGTATACAGTAAAGTTTGCTAAGACTAAGCTTTAGTTACAGATTTGTATATCAATACTCCTCTACAACAGAGCTAATATATTCTTAATATAACGGATTATTATTTCTTCAGCTTACAATCTGGGGCTATACAGACTCATCAACGACAATAAAATCATCTTCTTTTTTGGCTAATTCAATAACTTCAGAGAGCTTTAAATTATCTATGCCGCACATTTGAGCGACGATTTCAGGGAAGAAAAACTCATTAATCCTGGTGTCATCGTATATATCATCGAAGCATCCCATTTCATCATAGAGTTCATCAAACTCTTCGTCTGATATTGTTACCTTGAATTCCTTGTTAATATTTTCTCGTATTTTGTCGTGCATAAGACTAATGCCATATTCAAGCGTAAAACTTTGTAGATCTTCACTGTATGTATCATGAAAAAAGCCACATCCGCTGCAGTATGAAGCATGAGTGTTGCCATCGTATTCTTCTTCGAGGAATTCTTTTACAGTTATCTCCGGAGAGATTTGACCTGCTTTAACAAGCTCACCAGAACAGTCATATGGAGGATCGTAAGTGTGATCTTCTTCATAATGGACAGGCATATCAGGTGTCAGATAATAGTTTATCTGCCGGATAAATTCTTTTCGGAGCTCTTCCATTTGAATGTCAAGCTCGGTGTTGATTTGATAAACAAGGCTGGCGTGGTGATTATTGATGAAATCTGCGTATTTTTTAATCATAAAAACAGCCTTAATTAAAGAGATAGAAGCTGTTCAAGCTTCTCTATCACCATCTGAGGAGTAAGCTTCTTCAGGCAGGCATAGGTTTCGAATTTACAGGTTCTCTTAAAGCAAGGATGACATGGTTCATCTGACTCTACACATATAGCCTTGTCCGACAGAGGTGGTGTGTAATTGGTTGAGGTTGAACCGAAAATACATACCTGTGGTATGTCAGCAGCTGCTACTGTGTGCATCAGACCTGAATCATTACATACTGCAGCTGTTGAACTTCCAACGATATCAAGTGCCTCGGTAAGATTGGTCTTGCCTGCTATGTCTGTGAAGAAAGGTTTTGTGTCCACAGATAAATTCTCATAGATTTTTGCAACAGTAGGAATATCTTTTTTAGAGCCGATACCGATTACTCGACCACCCTGTTTAATCCACCACATTGAGATTTCAGCAAAATACTCGACAGGCCAGAGCTTTGACGGACCGTAATTAGCTCCGCAGCCTAGGATTAGGTTCTTCTTTGAAAAATCCAGCCCAAGCTCAGAGACTCTTTTCTCATCAAGAGGTCTGGTTTCAAGCTTTGGATAGGCAAATTTAGGTAAATCATTGGCAGTCTTTACCTCGTTTCTGTCAAAGGCAAGGGCAACATAGCGCTGAACCATCAGAGGAAAGTCCTGCTTGTTGGTGCGCATATTGTTAATAAGAATATATCTGGATTCTCCCTTAAAGCCACGTCTGTCAGGAATTTTGGCAAAGAAACCAACAAAGGCCGATTTTAGAGAGTTGGGCAGTATGAATACAGAGTCGTAATGGTTATCTCGGAACTTTTTACCCTCAGCATATCTCTGTTTTAAATTGAAAGCTCCATGTTCAAAAGGATTGATGAATTTTCCTGACAGCTCAGGCATTCTGTCCAGTATAGGCAAGGTATAGGCTGGTGCATAGATATCAATGGTGCACTCAGGATCCTGCTCTTTTAGAACTTTGTAAAGGCTCTGAGACATAATCAGATCTCCAAGCCATGAAGGTGAGATAATCAGGTAATTTTTGTGGGTATTTAAAGTCATAACTCTGTTTAATAATTGCTAACTATATGTTTTGTAGGCAATAAATCCTATAACAGGTGGCCTATTTCACCTTATGAAAAAAAATGGTGAAAGATAAAATGGTTCTTTTTTTGAAGAGTCTTTGTGTTCTTCTCCTACTATTGTAGCCTATGTCGGCCTTTTAAATCATGATTTTTCAGTGCATATATCAGTATATTGTCCTGATTAATTGTACACAGCAATGTGTTTTCTAACTCTGTTGCTTTATAATGTCCCTATCTATTAAGTTTTAAGGAATTATTATGATTATCGTAACTGGTGGATGCGGCTTTATTGGCTCAAATATCGTAAAACATTTAAATGATCGTGGTATTAAGGATATTCTGGTTGTTGATAATTTAACCAACGGCCATAAGTTCATGAATCTTACCGATCTTGATATTGCCGACTACATGGATAAAGAAGACTTCATGAAGCTGGTACTTGATGAGAAGGCATTTGATTCCAAATACGGATGCAAGAATATTCAGGCTATCTTCCATGAGGGAGCCTGCTCTGCTACTACCGAGTGGAACGGCAAGTACATCATGAAGAATAACTATGAGTACACCGTAAACCTTTTTGAGTTTGCAACTGCTCACAGAATTCCTTTCTTCTTTGCCTCATCTGCATCAACCTACGGTGACGGCAATGTTTTCGTTGAAGACAGAAGCAATGAAGGTCCGCTGAATGTTTACGGCTATTCAAAGTTCCTGTTTGATGAATACGTAAGAGCAAGACTGCCAAAGATTAATTCTCAGGTTGTAGGTCTGCGTTATTTCAATGTTTACGGTCCACGTGAGAGTCACAAGGGTTCAATGGCATCAGTAGCCTTCCATCTGAACACCCAGATGCTGGCAGGTGAGAATCCAAAACTGTTTGAGGGCATTGACGGCTATGAGAATGGCGGTCAGCTGCGTGATTTCGTTTATGTTGGTGACGTTGCCGAGGTTAACCTGTGGTTCTACGAGCACAAAGGTCCATCTGGAATCTATAACTGCGGTACCGGTCGTGCTGAACCATTCCTGAATATTGCCAAGGCTGTTATCAAGCACCATGGTCATGGTGAGGTTGAGTTCATTCCATTCCCAGAACATCTGAAGGGACACTATCAGAGCTTTACTCAGGCCGATCTGACCAAGCTGCGTAATGCCGGCTGTGATATCGAGTTCAAGACTGTTGCCCAAGGTGTTGCTGAGTATCTGAAATGGCTGAATTCGAAATAGTTGACGACTTTACCTATGAAGTTTGCCTTCTTCCAAGGGAGAAGGCCTTAGGTTTTGTAGACCATTTAAATTCCATTGGTATTAAGGCTAAAATCAAGGAAAGCTACTCTGGTCACTATGGTGTGTTCGTAACCAACGAACTGGATATGGCCAGAGCCAAAAGGGAAGTTCTAAGATTTGCCGGTTCTCCTTTTGACAGTTCTTTTACCAAAGCCTCATGGGAGCAGGGTAAGACTGTCAGAAACATTAAGGAGATTAAATCCTCTATGTATCTGCCAATGGCCTTTGATATTACCTCCCTGACTACCATTGTAGAGCTTATCTGTATCGCTCTGTATGTCATTTCTCTGTTTGATGAGTCCTGGGTAATTCAGACTTTTGCCTTATCAAGACAGGATGTCTTCAGTTCTGTTACAGATTATTATCGTCTGCTTACTCCTGCCTTTGTGCATTTTGGTTTTATGCATATTGCCTTTAATCTGGTGATGTTTGAAGCTTTGGGAAGACCAATCGAGAAAACCTTTGGCAAGACTAAGCTGTTCTCTCTGATAATCAGTATTGCCCTGCTCTCAAATGTCCTTCAGTACTGCTTTATGACTGATAATTATGGATATTTTGGAGGACTGTCAGGCGTGGTTTACGGAATTATCGGTTACTGCGGTGTGCTGTCAAAACGCGAAGATCTCCCTGATTCCTTTATGATCCCAAGAGGTCTTTTAACTGTAAGTATCATCTTTATTCTTTTAGGATTCCTTTTCAGCGGTATTGCCAATCTGTGTCACCTGGGCGGTGTTGTGATTGGTATTCTCTGGGGCTTCTACGATCTTAAAAAGAAGAATCTCTTCTAATGTATCTTATTAAATGGTTTTCCTTTTTCTAGGAATGCCATTTACCTTGCCTCATTTCTTTACAGAGCAGGATCTGCCTACTATATTTGTCTTAGCTGATAGCTGTTTTCGGCATATACATCGGAACGCAGAGAATGAGAGCAGATACCATTACTAAATACTCACTATTAGCTCTAGCCTTAGTGACTGCAGTTATTTCTGCAGAAGCTGCCACTGTTTATAACCGACATGGTACTTCACTGGCAATTAATGGCAGAGTTCAGTCTGTTTTCTATAACAATAACTATAATCTGGCCGGTGATCATGATTCCTCCATTCATAATTCTTCCCGTTTCGGTTTACGAGGAAAGGTAAGAATCAACAAATGGTTCTCAGCTCTTGCATATGCACAGTGGGATATGAACAGCAGCGGTAATGGTTCAGGCAGTAAAGCTCGTGATCAGTACGTAGGGGCCGATTTTGGTAGATTCGGTGTGCTGACTGCCGGTAAATTCCATGATGCCTCCTACTACGCAGAAAGTGTTGTGGATCATTATGAGCAGGCTTCCGGTACAGTACAGGGACACTTTAATCACTCCCGTCGTCTCGGCCAGTTTATGTATACCTATGACAACTATGGCTTTCATGGTCAGTTAGGCTTACAGACTGCACAGGATCGCGTGTCTGTTGTGAAGAATAAGTTTCACAATTTTGGCAGCAAGTACAAAGACAGCTGGGATATAGACTCAGGCTTCAGTTCTGCCTTAGGTTATACCTTTGATGATGTATGGTTTGGTCCTTTATCTTTTCGTACCGGCTACAGTTATATAAAAGGGCAGACTGGGAACGATATAACAACCAGAGCCTTTGTAAACTTTAAACATGCAGCAGCCTCTATTGCCTGGGGAAATATAAGTTCAGGCTTTTATGTTGCAGCCTTGTATGATTATGGCAGGCTAAACTTTAAGCCTAATGACTGGCTGCTGATTAAGGTGTATGAGCTTTCTTTCGGTTATGCCTTTGATAGTGGTGTATCAGTTTTAACCGGTTATGAAGTGGCTGCCTTTGAAGAAAATAAAGCAGAAACTCATAAGATAAAGAGAATTCCTCTGCTATTAAAGTACAAACTTAATCCAAACTTCAGTATCTGGTCAGAGGCTGGCTTTAATGCAGGTTCTGATCATAAGTCAGACTTTGGTGCGAAGAAATACTCAAAGAGAATAGATAAGAGCGTGTTTTCTCTTGGCGCCAGGTATACTTTCTAGCAAATATATCCTAACAGTTACGATACAAGGTATGCAGTTTGCGTAATAAAAAAACAGTAAAACGCTTTAAAATCAATATGATAATTACGTTAGATATGATATAATTTGAATATGTCGAAGAACTTCGACTAGGTGGTTCTACCTACTAAGAACCACTGGCATGGCTCTTAGTAGTCAGTAGAACTGAATGTTCAACTTTTTATTAAGGAATATCTATGAAAACCTTAATAATCGTTAGCATTGTTCTAATTTTACTGCTCTGGTCAACGTCAGTTTGGTAAAGTAGAACTGCTGCAAGGTGGAGGAACGCCAATTCCTCTGCCTTGTTTCTATTATATGTCTAGATTACTTTTATATCAACGTTTCTGATCTTATTTCACATCTAAATTTTTACCTGAAAAAAAACAGTTAAAAAAATTATTAATCTTCTGTAAGAATCAATATGATAGCAATCAAAAATATATTTATTGAAATATAAATTTATTGTAAAAAAAAATGGGGCAATTGCCCCATTCACATCTGAAATAATCTAGATTATTCTTCGTCTAATTTTACGATTGACTTACCAGTCATCTCTGCAGGAATTTCCATTCCCTTCAGATATAACATGGTAGGAGCGATGTCAGATAGTCTGCCGTCCTTACGCATGGTTGCCTTTCTGCCATAGTAAATGAATGGAACTGGCAGATTGGTGTGAGCAGTGTAAGGAATGTTCTTCTCAAGATCCTTCATTCTCTCACAGTTACCGTGGTCAGCAGTGATTAAGCACTCACCGTCAACCTTCTTTAATGACTCGATAACACGACCGATGCAGCTGTCAACAGCCTCAACTGCCTTAACAGCAGCCTCAAATACACCAGTGTGACCAACCATATCACCGTTAGGGTAGTTACAGATGATCATGTCGTACTTGCCTGACTCGATAGCCTCACATAGCTTGTCGGTAAGTTCTTTTGAGCTCATCTCTGGCTGTAGATCATAGGTAGCAACCTTAGGGCTCTGGATCAGAATTCTGTCTTCGCCTGGGAATACAGTCTCAACACCACCGTTGAAGAAGAAGGTTACGTGAGCATACTTCTCAGTCTCTGAAATACGTAGCTGAGTCATACCCTTCTTAGACAGCCACTCACCAAGAGTGTTGGTTAAGTCTGCTGGTGGGAATGCACATGCAGTCTTGATGTCTGCAGCGTACTGGGTAAGCATTACGAAGCTTGCCAGTTTAGGAGTAACTTCACGCTTGAAGCCGTCGAAGTCAGTGTTAACGAATGAACGGGTAATCTGACGAGCGCGGTCTGCACGGAAGTTCATGAAAATCAGTGAATCACCATCGGTCACAGGAGCTTTGTCACCGATTACTGAAGCCTTGATGAACTCATCGTTCTCATCGCGGTCGTAAGCTGCCTGGATTGCAGCTTCAGCTGAGGCAAATGAAGCGAACTCGCTCTTGCCCTGTGTCAGAAGATCATAAGCCTGCTGTACACGATCCCAGCGGTTATCTCTATCCATTGCATAGTAACGGCCAACAATAGTTGCAACCTTACCTACACCAACTTCCTTGAAAGTATTCTCGATAACCTTTACGTACTCAAGAGCAGAACGAGGTGCTACGTCACGTCCGTCTGTGAATGCGTGGAAGTAGATCTTCTTAGCGCCACGCTTTGCTGCAAGCTTGATCATTGCAACAATGTGGTCCTGGTGAGAGTGAACACCACCTGGTGACATCAGACCCATGATGTGAACAGCTTTGTCAGCCTTTACAGCTGCATCAACAGCTTCACATAAAGTCTTGTTCTCAAAAAAATCACCATCAGCAATAGCCTTACCGATTCTGGTTAATTCCTGATAAACGATACGACCTGCACCGATGTTGGTATGACCAACTTCTGAGTTACCCATCTGACCGTCAGGTAGACCAACATCAATACCTGAAGCCTGAATGTCAGTATTTGCATAGTTAGCAACCAGACTGTCTAGAACTGGAGTCTTACCTGCTTCAACTGCGTTGAACTCTTTAACTGGATTATCTCCCCAACCATCCATGATAATCAGGGCAAGTGGTTTCTTGTTTGCCATACTTTACTTCTCTTTTTAAAAATAATCGTGAACTGCGTTTAACCACCGTACACGACAGGTTATAAAACTTATGCTATTTTAGCGTGTTTTCGTGAATTTTTAACGTCTTTTGTGGAAATATTCTAAATAAGTGAAAATTAAGCGCAAATATTAAAGAAAATGCTTATAAATTAAGAAATTATTTATTCATAATTATTATGATGCAGACTAGCTTTTTATGCAGAAGAAAGAACAAATCTGTTTAAAAGAGTAAACGACCTTGCTGTTAGCGGTTCTAAATGTGATTAAGGTGTTTTTTGCGTCGGTTTAAATATGGTAAAATCGGGAATTAAATTTTTTTATTAAACAAAAAAGAGGTGTTGTTGTGGGAGATTTTTTCTCATCTGTTGATTTTCAGGAACTTTTAGCTTTCGCCGAGCGTCACACCTTGATGGTTTTTGTATTTATCGCTGTTTTAGCAGGATTAATCTACACTCAGGTTCGCATCATGCTTGCACGTATTCAGAAGTTAAATTCAAACGTTGCAACTGCAATGGTTAATCATGAAAACGGTGTATATGTTGACGTAAGACCTGCAAGTCTGTTTAACAAAGGTCATATCACAGGTGCTATTAATATCGTGCTTGTTGATATCAAACAGGGTAAATTAAACCGTATTGAAAGCTACAAAGACAAGCCTGTTGTTCTTGTTGGAAAGGACAAGATGGATTCAGACTGTTTCAATGCAGCTGTTTCTTTAAAGAAGCAGGGGTATACCAAGGTTTATTCTTTAGAAGGCGGTATTGCTCAGTGGGCAATGGACAACCTTCCATTATCAACTAAAAACTAATAATTAATTCATAAGGAAATAAAAATGTCAGATAACGCTACTTCACAGCAGAACCAGCCAGCTTTTGATATTCTGCGTCTATACTCAAAGGACTGTTCTTTAGAGACTCCTAATATTCCACAGATTTTCTCAAAGGAGTGGAAGCCAGAGATCAAGATTGATTTCGAGGCTAAGCCAATGAAGCTGAACGAGGAAACCTATGAGGTTGACTTAAGAGTAACCGCCACCTGCAAGCTAGGTGAGGAAGTTGCCTTTATCTGTGAAGTTCACCAGGCCGGTTTATTCTTAATCAAGAATGTTGATGAGGCTACTCTTGATTATCTGTTAAGCGGTGTTGCTCCTAACATCCTGTTCCCATATGCTCGTGAGCATATTTCAACTCTTGTTAACAAGGCAACCTTCCCTCCATTAACTTTACGTCCAATTAATTTCGAGGCTATGTACCGCTCTCGTCAGCAGGAAGCTGCTGCCGCTGCAGCTGCAAAGTCAGATGTAGCTAACGGTGCTGATTCAGAACAGGCTCCACAAGCTTAATCACTATGGGCAGTTTTAACAGCGCTTTAGGTGTTATAGGTGCCGGTTCCTATGGAACCGCACTTGCTCAGTCTACAGCATCAAAGGGACTTCCTGTGATGTTGTGGTGCAGAAAGCCTGAGACCGCGAAACTTCTTCAGACCTCAAGAGAAAACGCCAAATATCTTCCTGGTATCCGATTTGAGGAAACACTTACAGTTACTTCTTCTCTAGAGGAGGTAATGTCCAGTTGCAGAACTATTCTCGTAGTAGTTCCCTCCCATACCTTTGCTGACGTGCTAACTCAGATCAAGCAGTATATTACTCCTGAGCACAGAATCGCCTGGGCTACAAAAGGAATGGATCTGAATACAGGAAAGCTTCTAAGTGAGGTTGCTTCCGATGTTCTTGGATCTGATGTTCCAATGGCGGCTCTTTCAGGACCAACCTTTGCGGTTGAACTTGCAAAAGGTCTTCCTACAGCAATTGCTGCTGCAGGTACCAACAGTGATTTTATAAAAGATTTTATTGAACTTATGCATACCAAGACTTTCCGTATTTATGAGAATTCGGATCTTCTGGGAATGCAGCTTGGTGGTGCCATTAAAAACGTTATTGCTATCGGAGCAGGTCTTTCCGATGGACTAGGTTTTGGCGCCAATGCCAGAACAGCTCTGATTTCAAGAGGTCTTGCTGAAATGACAAGACTTGGTCTTGCCTTCGGTGCTACAGAGAAATCTTTTATGGGATTGTCTGGTTTGGGGGATCTTATCTTAACCTGTACAGATAATCAGTCCAGAAACAGAAGATTCGGTTTCCTATTAGGGCAGGGATTAAGCTGTCAGGCTGCCTTAGATAAGATTGGTCAGGTTGTTGAAGGCTATACCATGAGTAAGGTTGTTCGCAATCTTTGTGAAAAGAAAGGTGTCCAGATGCCTATCTGCCATGAGGTATATGAAATTATATACAACGGCAAATCTGGACTCGATGCTGCCATGTCTCTTTTAGGCCGTTCTCTGAAATCAGAATAATGAATGCCTCGTACAGAGGCATTATTTCTCTCTCTGCTATTCCTTTTTATTAACGATATCTCTTGATAGGAATTATTGTTTTCTTATTCTGCAGAAGACTCATTGAATAAAATGAGTTTTCAGCTGAAAACAAGAAATAACAATATATAAAGATAGAGTTGAAGAGAATATTAATGTCGTGAGCTATTAATAAATAGCACACGATATAGATAGAGTTAAGCTGCCTTAACTCGGATGTAGTTGTAGTGTTCACCGCCTAAATCACAGAATTGACGGTTATAGTTTAGGGCGATTTTCTGTGCAGTTGCTTCACAGAATTCCTTTGCACCTGCAGGTGAGCTCATCCAGTTTTCACCATAGCCCAGATACATGATTTCGCCTCTCATAATTTTAACAACGTTGTATTTTGTCATTGGTTTCCCTAATTTTTGATTGCCCAGATATAAAATGCAATACCTATTGCTGCAAAAACAAGTTTATACATGTTGTGTCGCGAGTTCTCGCTGGTAAGTCCAAACAGGAACAGTGCGTTGGATGCAGATCCTAATACAAAATAAACCAAAGGTAAAGATATGATCGAGCTCACAGAATAATCTCCTGTCTTTTGTATCTGATAAACATCATATTAATTTTTTTAGGACATGCAAAGAATACGTGATTGAGATTAGATTTTACTTAGGTAGAATCGCAAACAAGCTGATTTATTTCAAGAGCTGGATTTAGCTTCTGAATTGGTTTAATCTTCTGCATATCCGCTTAAAGACTGTTATCTTCGCTATAAGTTGTACAACACAGCTACATGCCTCTTCATTTTAGTGCAATCCTACTTATTATTTATGCTTTCAATGCCTATTAAATATAATGACAGAAAGTATCCTAAATATGAGATTTAACTGTCTGTGAAAAAAGAATATGTAATGGGCAACAGTGCCATTGCTATAGGGGCATTGTGTTCTGGTGTGAAGCTGGTGGCAGGATATCCTGGCACTCCCTCTACTGAAATTATTGAAACCATCTGTAAGGTTCCTCATAAGGGGGTGCACCTTGAGTGGTCAGTAAACGAGAAAGCCGCTATGGAGGTAGCAGCAGCTGCTGCCTATGCCGGAGCCCGTACTATGGTCACTATGAAACAGGTTGGTCTTAATGTAGCCTCTGACCCTCTGATGAGTCTTGCCTATGTGGGAGTCAGGGGCGGTATGGTGATTGTGGTTGCAGATGATCCCGGACCTATATCCTCACAGACAGAGCAGGATACCAGGCGTTTTGCCTCTTTCTGTAGAATTCCTGTCCTTGATCCATCCTCTCCGGAGGAGGCCTTTGACATGGTCAAAGATGCCTTTGTGCTCTCAGAAAAATATCACACCCCCGTGATTCTAAGACCGACTACCAGAGTCTGTCACGGTTATGCCTCTATAAGTTTCGATGAAAATTACGAGGCTAAAGAGCCTTCCGGTTTTGAAAAGGACAGTTCAAAGTGGGTTATTTTTCCTAAACTCTCATACAACAATCACCGCCTGATTGAGGAGCGTTTACCTGTCATTGCAGAGGATTTGTCCACATATGGTTATAACCGAATCATAAAAGACAGTAAGAAAAGCTGCAAGGCGGTGCTGGCTTCAGGAATTTCTCTTGCCTATGTCAGAGAATGTACCTCTAATCTGGATCTTAAGGTTATCGGTATTGCCAGTGCCTTCCCACTTCCAAAGAGATTCCTTTTAGAAGCGTTAAATGGGGTTGATGAGCTAATCTGTTTTGAAGAGTTAAGTCCTTTTCTTGAGGAGGAGCTTTTAAAACTATGTGGCGAACATCAGCTTAAAATCAGAATTAAAGGCAAGCTTACAGGTGATGTTCCTCATTCAGGAGAGCTTGGAGTTAATAAAGTTCAGTCCATTCTCAATAAGTTTTTAGGTCGTAATGATAAGTCTGAAGGGATCTCCTTTACGGAAAAAATTCCGGATCCTCCTCAAAGACCTCCTGTTTTATGTGCCGGATGCCCACACCGCGGCTCCTTCTATGCGGTGAAAGTTGCCACAGGCAGAAAGAAAACCTATCTGTGTGGAGATATTGGCTGCTATACCCTGGGTAATGCGTTGCCTCTTGATATGGTTGACACCTGTCTGTGTATGGGCGCAGGTATTACTATGGCACAGGGATTTAATCATCTTGACAAGGAGGCAAAATCCTTTGCATTCATCGGAGACTCCACTTTTTTTGCCTCCGGTATCAGTGGCATTGTTAACGCTGTCTACAACGAGGCTGATATCACTGTCTGTATCCTTGATAATGCGACAACCGCGATGACAGGACATCAGCCACATCCAGGAACCGGTTTCAATCTTCAGGGAAACTATGTGGATAAGATTGACATAGAATCGGTTTTAAAGGGTATTGGGGTTAAGAAGGTTATGACAGTCAATCCGCATGATCTGAAGGCTTCAGTGGCTGCTGTTAAGGAATGCATGAAAGTAGATGGAGTCAAGGCGATTATCTTTAGAGCTCCATGTATTTCCATTGTAAAACTCAAGGATAAATGCAGAGTAATGGATAAGTGCAGCAACTGCAATATCTGCATCAATAAATTAGGCTGTCCTGCTATGAGTCTTAAAAACGATAAGGTAGTGATAGATGAAAGTTTGTGCGTTGGCTGTACTCTATGTGCTCAGCTGTGTCCACATAAAGCAATAGAGAGAATACATCATGAATAAGAATATTCTAATCTGTGGTGTCGGTGGTCAGGGCACAGTACTTTCATCAAGAATTCTGGCTTCTGCCTTTATGAGTGAAGGTCATACCGTTCACTCCGCCGAAACCATAGGTATGGCACAGCGAGGCGGAAGTGTCGTAAGTCATGTGAGAGTCGGAGATGAGGTTTTTTCTCCACTGATCCCAGAAGGTAGAGCTGATTTGATTTTAGCCTTTGAGCCTGGCGAAGCAGCAGGATGTTTAAAATATTTAACTGCAAATGGCTGTGTGATTTTAAATTCCCATCCTATTCCTCCTGTGACAGTTTCCTTAAAAGGTGGCTCCTATAATGAGAAAGCTATATTTACTTTTTTAAGTTCGCAGAAAATAAGACATGCAACCGTAAGCTCAGATGAGCTTATAAAAAAATTCGGTTCGGTTAAATACTTTAATATTCTGATTCTTGGAGTAGCCTCCGGCATGGATGTGCTTGGAGTGAGTGCTCAAAGCATCGAATCTCAGATTGAAAAACTTGTCAAAGAGAAATTTGTGGCAATCAATAAAGAAGTTTTTAATGCAGGTTATGAAATAGGATTAAAAAATGCTGCTGAATGAAAGACAACTTGAGCTGGTAGACAGACAGATAAAAAGACTTATAAAAACAGACAGTTTCTATGGTCAAAAATATCGGGAATTGGGATTAACTGGCTGTTCCTGTCAGGAGGATTTTGACAGAATTCCTTTCTCCTCAAAGGAGGATCTGCGCTTTGCCTATCCACTTGGTATTCAGGCTGTAGAAGACAGGGAGGTAGTCAGAATTCACTCCTCATCTGGTACTACAGGAAAGCCTGTGATTATACCTTACACTGCAAAAGATGTAGAGGACTGGGCTACCATGTTCTGTCGCTGTTATGAAATTGCAGGAATTACCAGTCATGACCGAATTCAGATCACTCCTGGTTATGGTCTGTGGACTGCAGGTATTGGTTTTCAGGCAGGCTGTGAGAAACTTGGTGCTATGGCTATTCCTATGGGTCCTGGTAATACCGAAAAGCAGCTTCAGATGATGATTGACTTAAAGTCAACCGTAATCTGTGCCACTTCATCATATGCCTTGCTTCTCTCTGAGGAAATCTCCAGACGAGGTCTTAAGGACCAGATTTTCTTAAAGAAAGGTGTAATCGGCTCTGAGCGCTGGAGTGACAAGATGCGTAATACAATCAGGAACAGCCTGGGTATTGAGCTTTATGACATCTATGGCCTTACAGAGATTTACGGTCCTGGTATCGGCATCAGTTGTGAACAAAACAGCGGCATGCATTATTTTGACGATTACGTCTATATCGAAATCATTGATCCTGTAACTGGTGAGCGTGTGGAAGACGGTAAGAGTGGAGAAATCGTTATTACAACTCTTGTAAAGGAAGGAGCTCCGCTGCTACGATTTAGAACACACGATCTTTCAAGAATTATCCCTGGTAAATGTGCCTGTGGACGTGATTACCCTCGTCTTGATGTTATCACCGGCAGAAGCGATGACATGTTCAAGATCCACGGTGTCAACATGTTCCCAAGTCAGATTGAAAGTATTTTGGGAATGGTTGACGGTGTTGGCAGTGAGTATCGTATTATCCTTGGTAAGGATGTTGAAACTCGCCGTGACGTTCTGCATGTTACCGCTGAAGCTGAAGGCAGAGTGGATTTTGCTGAAACAGCACGCAGAATCTCAAAGCTGGTAAAATCTAAATTTGGTGTAACTCCAAAGGTTGCAATTGTCCCTGCAGGAACACTTGCCCGCAGTGAGAAGAAGACCAAACGAGTTGAAGATCAGCGAGAAAAGGTTTAGACGAGTATATTCTCAAGAGTTTTATCGGGCGGTATTGAATCCCCTGGCTTCAGCCATGGGGAGCAGGTCAAGGACAAGTGCGACAGCGACTTTGCTGCTCACCTGTATGTACTGAAGGAAATAAACTAGATAGCAAAAAAATAAAGCTGCATTTCTTCAGCCTTATTCTGGTAATCAAACAAGGTTCCTCTCCAAAAGGCTGGAACCTTTTTTGTTTATTAACCGTAGGTCTCGTCGGTAACCTCATGTTCGGTTACATCAACAACATCTTTAATCTGGCCAGGGAATGCCTGATTCAGCTGAGTCTGAATACCTTCCTTTAAGGTAATGCCGACCATTGAGCAGCCTAGACAGCCACCGGTGAATTTAACCTTAACAACACCGTCTTCAGTTACATCAACTAATGAAACTGCACCGCCGTGAGATGCCAGTGATGGGCTTACGGTAACATCGATGAATCTCTTTAATCTGTCGAACAGGGTTGCATCAGGAGGCAGATCCTGCTTGTTTAAGTTAGGAGCATGGAAGGTCAATAGATCTTCGCCATCTTCCTCATTTTTGGTTAAGTCGATAACAGAACCATCCAGGTATTCTGAAACTGAACTGTCAATAACGATTTCAAAGCCCTTCATCTGAAAGTGTTCATCATTAGAGGTGATGTACTCTTTAGGGCAGTACAGAATACCGCACTGAACACCAGGGGTTCCTACATTAGTTGCAGTAAGACGAATAGCAAGGCCTTCCATTTTCTGTTTGCTGATAATGTTCAGGAAGTATTCCTGTGCTTTCTCACTAACGCTGATTTTGCTCATAAAAACCTATAAATAAAAATCTAAGCTAAAGAAATTGCCAAAAGTGATCAATTGGCGTGATGCTGTATTTGCATTAATACAAAGTCTTTTTTCTTCTTTATCAATCTTTATAAAGAAGCGCAACCACCTTGTGGCGTGGAAGGTTCAGCCAATGCCTGAAGGGCATTTATGCCACATAGAATCAGCGAACCTGTGCATTATACCATTTAACATAGATGGGGGTTATGACAATGTTTTTCAGTATGGCGCCAACACCATTTGAAGCTTATCACAAAACTCAAAAGTGACGGCGTACAAAATTAATATAAATTAATCAGTTAGTTAGCCTACTGATTTTGCTCTTTCAAAATGTGATCCAAAGATCAAAAGTTTTGTTGAATAATTAATATTCTTAACTCTGAAATCTAAAGTAACCGATTGATAAGAATAGTAATTATGTCAAATGAAGTATCTTCTTCCGATAATGTTCTAGATGGAGCCTCTTTTCTTCAAAGAATAATCGAGCTTAATCTCAGTGATCCGCGTAATCCAGAGAGGATTGTTTATCCTCTGTATGTAATAGCTACTGTGGTGCTGTTAGCAAGATTATCTGGATATGAAAACAGTCATGAGCAGGTGTTGTTCTGGAAAAAGCATGTAAAGGAACTTCAGCAGTTAATCTATGGATTAGGTGATGAAGTCGCATCTGAGCAGACTATCCGAAGGGTTATAAGTATTATTGATTCCAATGAACTGGTAAAGTTTCTGACGGATTACTTTGTAACTCACAGAGATAATTCTGATAAACCTATTGGCTCAATAGCCTTACAGGACAGAGAGATTGTTGCTGCAGATGGACAGAACATCAGAGGTACCAGACAGAGTAAGAATGGCAATGATGAACGTAAGCATGGTGGCTATGACGTTGTCAGCCTTTATTCATCAACCTATGGTTTAACCTTAAGTCAGACCATAGTAGATAAGAAAAACCATGAAGCGGAAGCTATCCTTTGCATGCTTAAAAAGGTCATCCTTAGAAATACTATTCTTACATGGGATTCTCTCAATACAAGGCCAGGAACAGTATCTGCTGTTGTAGATGTTAATGCAGACTGTGTTGTAGGACTAAAATCCAATCAGTCCACTCTTGAGGAGGATGTCAGAACCGCATTTGAATTTGTCGACAATGGTAAATACAAACATGAGGTTCTGTCTGCAACCAGAGTTCTTGATGAGCACGGCAGAATTGAGACCAAGCAGATAGATATCCTTGAGATGAAACATGCTGTAAGGACTGAACTCAGAAAGAAATGGGCTGATGTTCATTCTGTCATCAGAGTAAGAACAGTCAGACACTTCAAAAGTTCAGATGTAACACTGCAGGATGAAGATAGATATTTCATCAGCTCAATTGTTCCAGATGGACTTGATGAAAAGTTCGCTGAAACCATGCTTGATATTATTCTCCAAAGATGGGGAATTGAAGCCAGACACTGGGTAATTGATGTTGTATTCCGTCAGGATGCTCTTCCTTTGAGAAATAAGGATTACATTACTAACAGCACTGCCTGTACCAAGCTTGCTTGCAACGTACTAAGTTATATCAGAGACAATGTGCCTTATTATCAGGGGAAACCATGGTCATTTAAATCTTTACAGATTGTGGCACAGGATGCTGAAGTAGGATTTATGTTCTTAAAAGCCTTCTTTACTCAGGATATGTCTCAAATAGAGAATGACGAAAGATTCATCGGTCTCTTTTACAAACAGCCTGAACCGACAGGAAATGATGTTCCTGATGATTTGGAGAACAATGGTTTTCAATCCAGTATCGACGACGATACTCCATTAGGGAAGTTCGCAAGGACCAGAAAGAAAATCAAAGCGAAGAAATAGCTTTAATCTTGAATCAAATTTTGAAAGAGCAAAGCCAAAGTTAGTGAATAACCTTGGAACTTTGTCATGCCTGGATAAAAACAGGCATAACATAAAATTTTATTTCAGCAGAATTATCTGCTGATACGGTTAAATCTAGGCCCAATCGATTTTTAGAGCATGATCAGATCGTGTTGGCGCCATAGTTTTTCAGCTTTGAAAAATAAAATTTTTTTCAAAAATGATAATTAATGATCGAATAATTAATAAAAAATATGCACAAGTTTTCTTTTTACTGCTAAAATCGTATTTGTAACCTATCAAAAACCTGAGTTATTCTCAGATAACACTTGGAGAAAAAAATGAGCTTATTCGACGAGCTTGATTTAGCTAAATACGGTATCAGTTCTGCTACCGAAATCGTACACAACCCTTCATACGAAACCCTATATGCTGAAGAAACCAAAGCTGGTTTAACTGGTTTTGATAAGGGTCAGGATACAGAGTTAAACGCTGTTAACGTTATGACCGGCGTTTACACTGGTCGTTCACCAAAGGACAAGTTCATCGTTAAGGATGCTTCTTCAGAGGCTAACTTCTGGTGGACCACTGATGAGTTCAAGAACGACAACAAGCCACTATCAACTGAGTCATGGAAAGTTTTAAAGGACTTAGCTGGTAAAGAGTTATCAAACAAGAAACTATACGTTGTTGACGGTTTCTGCGGTGCTAACGCTAACACCCGTATGGCAATCCGTTTCGTTGTTGAGGTTGCATGGCAGGCACACTTCGTAACCAATATGTTCATCCGTCCAACTGCTGAAGAGCTAAAGAACTTCAAGCCAGACTTCGTTGTTCTAAACGCTTCAAAGGCTAAGGTTGAGAACTACAAGGAGTTAGGTCTAAATTCAGAGACTGCTGTTGTATTCAACCTAACAGAGCGTATGCAGTTAATTCTTAACACCTGGTACGGTGGTGAGATGAAGAAGGGTATGTTCTCAATGATGAACTACTACCTACCTCTAAAGGGTATTGCTGCAATGCACTGCTCAGCAAACACTGACATGAACCACGAAAATACCGCTATTTTCTTCGGTCTATCAGGAACTGGTAAGACCACTCTATCAACCGATCCAAAGCGTCTACTAATCGGTGACGACGAGCACGGTTGGGATGATGATGGCGTATTCAACTTCGAAGGTGGTTGCTATGCAAAGGTTATCAACCTATCTAAGGAAAACGAGCCAGACATCTGGAACGCAATCAAGCGTAACGCTCTATTAGAGAACGTAACTGTTGATGCTAACGGTAAGATCGACTTCGCTGATAAGTCAGTAACCGAGAACACTCGTGTTTCTTACCCAATCAACCACATCACCAACATCGTTAAGCCAATTTCAAAGGGCCCTGCTGCTAAGCGCGTAATCTTCTTATCAGCTGACGCATTCGGTGTATTACCTCCAGTATCAATCCTAGACGAAGGCCAGACCCAGTACTACTTCCTATCAGGCTTCACTGCTAAGTTAGCAGGTACCGAGCGTGGTATTACTGAGCCAACCCCAACCTTCTCATCATGCTTCGGTGCTGCATTCTTATCATTACCTCCAACCAAGTACGCAGAAGTTCTTGTTGAGCGTATGAAGAAGTCAGGCGCTAAGGCTTACTTAGTAAATACTGGCTGGAATGGTACCGGCAAGCGTATCTCAATTAAGGATACCCGTGGTATTATCGATGCAATCCTAGACGGTTCAATCGATAAGGCTGAGACCAAGACCATCCCAATGTTCTCATTCAAGGTTCCAACAGCTCTACCAGGTGTTGATCCTAAGATCTTAGATCCACGTGACACCTATGCAAATCCTGCTGACTGGGATGTTAAGGCTAAGGACTTAGCTGAGCGTTTCATCAAGAACTTCGGCAAGTTTGCTAAGTTAAACCCAGAGTTAGTAAAGGCTGGTCCTCAGCTATAATCTGACTTTTGGTATTAAACTGAAAGACGACCCGGTAAATGCGCCGGGTCTTTTTTTTTGAGGTTCAATATGGGCAAGCCATTTATAACGAGAGAAGGTTTTGAACAGCTTCACAAGGAATTAGATTATCTTTGGGAAGTAAAGCGTCCTGAAATTACTCAGAAGGTTAGCTGGGCAGCAAGTCTTGGCGACCGTTCAGAGAATGCTGACTATCACTACAACAAGAGACTTTTAGGTCAGATTGACAGAAGAATTCGCTATCTGCGCCACTGTCTGAATGATCTGCAGGTTATTGAGTACAACAAGCAGCAGGAAGGTCGTGTTTTCTTTGGTGCTTACGTAGAAATCGAGTCCGAGGAAGGTGATAACCTGATGCAGATCCATATTGTAGGCTCAGATGAAATCTTCGGACGCTCCAACTGCATTTCAGTTGATGCTCCAATGGCAAGAGCTCTGCTTGGCAAGAGTGTGGATGATGAAGCTGTAGTTCAGACTCCTTTAGGCAAGAAGACCTGGTTTGTTAATAAGATTTCCTACACTAAACCTGACTGGTTTGAAGATATGCCGATTGTTGAGAATTCTCTTTCTTCAGATGATAATGAAGATGTACAGATTGAAGAGATTTCAGAGGAAGATCAGAAGAAAATCGAGCAGGAATATCTTAAAACTCTTGTTCATTAATCTCAAAAAAAGTGGTTCACTTCTGAACCACCTTATTCCTTGTTTAATTCTGTTTAACCTTCCACATCCAGCTGCTGACCTTTTGAAAAATCAGGAACAATGTTGTTGTAGGTATCGGCAATAACCTTTGAAGAGAATCCTTCACCCTTTCCTCGCCTGTCCTCTGCTTCCTTGGAATAGGAGGCGCCGGTAGCCCCAAAGGCACCACCTAGTGCAGCCTTGATAGCTGCAGGATCAGAAACTTTCTGATTTAGGCTGTTACCAGATAAGGTTGAAACTGATGAGGCTGACTTCTTAGCTTCAGACGCATTCTCAGTCTGCTCTTCATTCTGAATTTTGCCTTTGGTCTGTTTACGGCTGATACCCTTTTTTTCCTGACCAGCTTTGATAAGAGTATCTGCCTGAATGTAGAGATTTGCATTTGCAGGTGCAAGTTGAGCATTACCCTGAGCGGTTGCCTGGCTGTTCAGACTTTTGGAAATGTGACTGATCTGAGGAATAGTTTCGCGGGCAATACTATCTCTGCGGGCTTCCTGTGCCGCATGAGGAATATTTGCTATTCCTAGGTTTGAGATGGTACTGGTGGCAACGTCCATTTTTATCTTCCAAAAATTAATAAGATCTCCCGCTTACATATGTTATCGGTATTTTTTAATTAAAAATTTAGAAGAAAATTTTTAACTGATTCAGATAATTAGTTTTTTTCTATAAAAGATGTTATTACTGTTTTCAGTAAGCCTGGCTCAGTTAGGAATGGTGCATGGGCTGAATTCTCCAGAACACAGCACTGATGGAAAGGGGGAAGATTAAGTTTTTTGGACAGTTCTGGTTTAACCAGGCGATCTTTGCCGCCAAAGATATGCAGACAAGGGATTTTAAGAGAATGCATGGCCTCTCTATAGTCGGTTTGAGCCATATTCATAAGACCCTCTTTGAGCACCTGGGTTTCAATCTCTCCCATTTTCTCATAGCAGTCCATAAGAAAGGAACTCTGTTCTTTATTCAGAAGATGACTTTGAGTCTGAAGTTTAAAGAACAGTTTGATATTACGAAGATTCTTTCCTTCATCAAACAGGTTTAAGCATTTGAGTACGTACTTATAGTCGAAACCTGGCCAGTATGGATCAGCAGGGAACCTGGGAGTTCCGCAAAGGGTGATGAATTTTTTGATTTTTCCTTCTTTATCGGTGGCACAGGCTCTGGCAGCTGCAAGCGTACTTAGCGACCAGGACAGTAGAATACAGTCGTCAGGAACGGTATTCAGAATAAGGTTTGCTCCGTGTCTAAGATCTGTAGCAAATCTGGCAAGATCTTTAGATTTACCGTAGCCAGGCATATCTACAAGGATTAGATTGTAATCTTTGAATAGTTCTACGAAGGGTAAGAGAAAATTATGATCAGTGGCCCAGCCAGGAGTGATAACAAGAGGTTGTGCATCAGGATTTCCGAAGCAGGTACAGCCTAGTTTGTGATTATCTGTAGCTCTCATTATGGCAACCACTCCACATACAAAAAGGGCGTCAAACCAGAAAGCTGACGCCGCCTTTTATTAAACGTTCTTTGCCTTACGATATGCAATCAGATCTTCAATTGAAAGACAGGTTAAATCATGCTCGAGGGCAAACTGGGTAACACGTGGAAGTTTTGCCATCAGTCCGTCTGGAGCGCATAGCTCGCAGAGAATACCTGCTGGGGCTAAACCTGCAAGTCTTGCAAGATCTACAGAAGCCTCGGTATGACCGTCACGCTCTAGAACGCCACCCTTCTTGGCAACAAGAGGGAACATATGTCCAGGGCTTGCCAGATCCTCTGGCTTTCCTTCTGGATTGATAACAGCCTTGATTGCCTTTACGCGATCAGGTGCGCTTACGCCGGTGGTAACCCCCTTTGCAGCATCAACTGAAATGGTAAATGCGGTACCGTATACAGAGGTGTTGTTCTTAACCATCATTGGCAGATTCATTCTCTTAGCCTGCTCTTCTTCGATACATACGCAGACAATACCTGAACACTCACGGATCATGAATGCCATCTGAGCATCGGTTACAGTTTCTGCAGCGTAGATAAGATCGCCTTCGTTCTCTCTGTCCTCGTTATCTACAACAAGAATTCCACGACCACGCTTTAAGGCACTGATAGCAGCCTCTACGCGATCAATTGGGGTTTCACCGAAATTTTCCAAAAGGTTCTTAAAGCTCATTTTTACCTCATTTTTATGAGTCATAACGACAGCACAGAGTTATTCCTGCTGTCCTAGTTAAAACTGGGTAATTTAAAAAAACAGTATCTAATGCATTAGGCATACAGCTAATAGCAAAACTGTGTGTATCTGTCATTTATTCTGTATTTTCGACTGCGTATTATACTTGATAATCTTAGGAAATTCTGATTATTGATAAGGATAATCGGAATTTTGAACAAAAATCTTGGTTTTTGTTTGTGTTAGAACTCACAACAGATGATTGTAAATATTTCTTTTATAAGCTG
Organism: uncultured Succinatimonas sp.; assembly: GCA_900317105.1. Taxonomy (GTDB): domain Bacteria; phylum Pseudomonadota; class Gammaproteobacteria; order Enterobacterales; family Succinivibrionaceae; genus Succinivibrio. The sequence goes on from ONFP01000010.1 coordinate 57,820, forward strand.
ATAATACTATTATTTGTGAATAGATATGAGCATCGCTTATGAGAATAATAACGAACGGATAAACCTCAACAACAGAAATAGTCGCGGGGAAAGAAATGGCAAAAATTTTAAATTACGGCTCATTAAATATAGATTATGTCTATGATGTGCCTCATTTTGTTAAGGCAGGCGAGACCTTATCTTCAACCAACAGAAGTATCTTTGCCGGCGGAAAAGGTTTGAATCAGTCTGTAGCTCTGGCTCGTGCCGGAGGAAATGTATATCATGCAGGAGCAGTTGGTAAGGATGATTCTAAGATCCTGACTGATGTTCTTGCTGAGGATAAGATTGATTTCTCCAATATCGCAAAGAGAGACTGCCCTTCAGGTCATACAATTATCCAGGTTGATTCCAACGGTCAGAACTGCATTATCCTCTTTGGTGGTGCTAATCAGACAATTTCTGAGGCTGATATCGACAGTACTCTTGCCAATTTTGAGGCCGGTGATTTCATGGTTCTGCAGAATGAAACCAGCAATATCAGATATATGATTGAAAAGGCCTATGAAAAAGGAATGAAGGTCTGCTTCAATGTTTCTCCTTTCACAACCGAGCTTTTAAAGCTGCCTTTAGAAAAATGCGCATATCTGATTGTTAACGAGATTGAAGGCGCAGCCATGGCAGACATGCCTGATGATACAGATCCATATGTACTGCTCGATAAGCTCTGTGAGAAGTTCCCTAAGACCTCCTTTGTCCTGACTTTAGGTTCAAGAGGTTCAATCCTAAGAGAGGTAGGTGAAAAGCCTATTTCCTGCAAAGCTTTCAAGGTTAATGCCGTTGATACCACAGCCGCAGGTGATACCTTCCTGGGTTACCTGATAACCAATATTGCTACTGATATGAACCGTGCTCTGGCAATCAAATGTGCAACCGCTGCTTCTGCTCTGGCCGTACAGGTTAAGGGCGCAACCCCATCTATTCCAAGAGCAAAGGATGTGCTGGAGTTTATTAAGAAAGCCGGTCAGGAAGTTTTAACAGAAAAACTATAAGGATACTAAAAGTGAAGAAAATCGGATGCTTGAATTCTGAACTGTCATATGTGATTTCCAAACTTGGACATTTTGATACGCTAACCATCGGTGACTGCGGGCTTCCAGTTCCTCGTGGAGTTCAGAGAATTGATCTGGCTGTAACCTACGGTGTTCCAGGCTTTTTTGATGTTTTTGATGTGGTTGATGCTGAAGCCAAGTTCCAGAAGGTAACTATTGCCTCAGAGTCTAAGACTCAGAATCCTGTGTTTTATGAGAAGATTACTTCATGGGCACAAAAGAACGGCGTTGAGGTCGTAGAGGTTCCTCATGAGGTTTTCAAGGCTGGAACCGTAAAAAGTGTGGCTGTAGTTAGAACCGGTGAGTGCAAGCCTTACAGCAATGTAATTCTTGAGTCTAACGTTTCATTCTAAGCCAAGCTTATCAATGGATATTCAAAATGATGAGAAAGGGGCAAAGATACTGCCTCTTTCTTATGGTCTGAGTCTTTTAAAACAGCTTCTGCCTGTTCCTACCCATATTTTTAAAAGCGACTGTCACTATTACGAGAAGTTCGATAATAACGAATACGATGACTGGAATGTATTCAAGACGGATTTTGACTTTCGCTGTCGAATTGTACAGAGAATAAAAGAGAACAGGCTTACTATTATCTCAGATGAAAAACCCGTGCTTTACGGAGGCGTAGCCTGCGCTGATGAGCTGATTCTGGTAATAGGACCTATTTTAATTACTGAAATTGATCAGAGTTTCTGCAAACTGTATGCCTTAAAGCATAATGCGGTTAATGTAGCTCCTTTTAACTGCACTGTTCAGAAACTGGCCTCAATTCTGCTTTTAATCCACAGCTCTATTACCGGAGAGTATATCTATCTTAGCGATTTCATTAATGATACCGCTTTAAGTGAGGATATTATTGAGAATACTAACAAACAGTTTGCCAGAATATTCTCCGATCAGAGTCTGAACACCAGAACCCACAATCCAGGCCAGTTTGAGGAATCAATCAAAAACGCGATTACAACAGGAAATGTTGAGGAACTGAAGCAGGCGCTTAACTCCATATATGCCAGCATGCGAGGAACTCTATCGAGAAATTCCCTGCGTTCTGCCAAGAATCTTGCCATAGTAGATATAACCATAGCAACCCGTGCAGCAATTGACGCGGGGCTTTCGGTAGAAGAGATGTATACCATCTCAGACGGCTTTATCATGGAGGTTGAAGACTGCAAGTATGAGGCGGATGCTGCCGCTCTGGCACAGGCCTGTGCTTTAAGATGTACTCAGAAGGTTGCAAAATATCTGTCCGAGAGAAAAGCCAGAAGTACATCTCTGCCTGTTGACCGAGCCTGCCAGTATATTGATCATCACATCAATGAGAAATTTGATCTCACATCCATGAGCAATAAGCTCAAGATAAGTTCAAGTTATCTTTCAAAGCTTTTCCGTCAGGAAAAGAACATGAGTATCGGTGATTATATCCGCAGACGCAAGATTGAGATTGCCAAGATGCTGCTCAGAACCACCGACAGATCATTAGGTGAGATAGCTATGCTTCTGTCCTTTAATTCTCAAAGTCATTTTGGAAGAGTCTTTTTAAAGGAAACCGGTATGACGCCTGCAGCCTATAAGAACTCAAAAGCTATTAGAGATTCTTTCCTGTAATGAGGCAAATAATATAGAGCCTATGCATCAGTCAGAAAAATATAGTCACAGTTTTCTTTTTAGGCATTATGCCTCCATCCTTGAGAACAACCGCAGCATTATACTTGAGGGCGGTAACGGCAGAATCGATTTCACCGACTATGCTGAAGACAAAATTATGTCTGTGGTTGCTCTTATCAGAATCTCTCCACAGGTAAGCTCGAGGATAGCTGCCTTTGAGGAAAAACTAAAGGCTATTGAGCCTGACATGTATTTTTATGAGCCACAAGACTATCACATTACTGCTCTGGATATTCTTAAAGGTGAGAGGGGGAGAAAGCTTCCTGACAACATCGACGAGTATGCTGAGGCAGTAAGATTCTGTTCTTCGAAGATAAAGCCTTTTGAGATAAGTTTTGAAGGTGTAAGTGCCAGTGATAGTGCGGTGATGGTCTGTGGCTATTATGATGAGGCTTTAGAACAGTTAAGAGAGATGCTTCGAGCTGAATTAAAGCACCGCGGGCTTACTCTTGATGAAAGATACCGGACTTTTTCCTCTCATGTAACATTTGCAAGACTATGCTCAAAATATGCTAATCCAGAGAAGTTCCTATCCTTTATCTCAAAGCCTATATCTTTTGGAACAATGACTGTAAGCTCTATTGAACTGTGCTTTCACAGCTGGTGTGATGCTCAGAAAACAGTGATTGCAAACTTTCCTCTATCATAATCCTGATTAAATATAATCACTTTGTGAACAAACTGTCTTTATCGTCACAAAATTAGATTGAAATCGAGCATTTTATGATCTTCTGCTCATTTTTGGAGCGAATCAAAATCGAATTATGACAAAAAAGATAATTTTGTGATAAGTAATGTCTCCCCCTTTACATATAATTTAGAAGTACAAAGAAACTTCTGTTGCTATGCCTAACAAATGCAACAGCTTATTAAAGAACATACATAGTAGGAGTCATTAAATGAAATTTACAAAAATCTGTGCATCAGTTGCAATGGTTTTAGCTGCATCATCAATGGCAGCATCAGTTCAGGCTGCAGAAGCAAAGCGCTTAACTGGTGGCGGTTCAAACATCATGTACATCATCACCCCATCTCACTCAAACCCATTCTTCAAGACAGAGGCAGAAGTTGCTGCTAAGACTGCTAAGGAATTAGGTTATACCGTAAAGATGGTTTCACACGATGACAGCCCTGTAAAACAGTCAGAACTATTCGAGACCGCAATTTCTGATAAGGCTGCAGCTATCGTTTGTGATAACGCTGGTGCTGATGCTACTGTAGCAGCTGTAAAGCGTGCTTATGACAACAATATTCCAACCTTCCTGATTGACCGTGAAATCAACGAGCAGGGCATTGCTATCACTCAGATCGTTGCTAACAACTACCAGGGTGCTAAGGGTGCCGCTGAAGTATTCGTAGAGGCAATGGAAGAAGAAGGCGAATATGCAGAGCTATTCGGTATTGACTCAGATACCAATGCAAAGACCCGTTCAACTGCATTCCACGAGGTTATTGATCAGTATCCAGACATGAAGATGGTTGCTGTTCAGACAGCAAACTGGGATCAGAACCTGGCTTACTCAAAGATGGAGACTATTCTTCAGTCATATCCAAATCTAAAGGGTGTTATTTCCGGTAACGACAACATGGCAGTTGGTGCAGCAGCAGCTATCAAGGCAGCAGGCAAGACACTAAAGATCATCGGTGTTGACGGCTCAAATGATGCTCGTGACGAGATCTTAGCAGGTAACATGACCGCTACTGCAATGCAGCCTGCAGCTCTAATCTCCGAGATGGCTGTTAAGCAGGCAGATCAGTACTTAAAGACAGGTACCACCGGCCAGCCTGAGAAGCAGTTAATCGACTGCATCATCATCACTAAAGACAATGCTAAGAAGCTAAACGATTTCACTTTAGCTAAGTAAACCTCAATGACTGCGCCACGTTTCTGTGGCGCATTTAATAAGAATAATTAGTTAAGAGCAGGGTGCAGTAAATGCACTCAAAGGGGTTTTTTCGCCTCAAACAGGAGAACATCATGTCAAAAGCTCGCGTAATAATTGCAGGTCTAGCAGTAGCATTTCTTGCCTATGCAGGTCTTTCTGCCACAGTGGTAAAAGAGGGACAGGAAGCAACATTAACCGGAGAGGTGGCATTTGACCCAACATCAGTAGCAAAGAATTTCTGGGCCGAAAAATCAAAGGATTACTTTGAGAAAAATGCTGTGGATTTAGTAACTCTGATTAAAGAGGCAGATGGAGATTTCGCATCTGTCGCTTCTAAATACGGATATTACTCAATGGGTGATAAGGGAGAACTTTCCTTTATTGTAAAAGGTTCAGGCAAGGTAACAGAAGTAAAGAACAAGCTTCGTTCTGGTTATTTTGCATTTGATTTAAACGACAACCCATCAGAGGAAGTTAAGACCAGAATTCAGATTGGACCTGTATTTAAAGGTTCAGCTGTAAGAGATTCAATCAGTCTTATCAGTTACGATGATTATACCAATCAGATTGAATGGGCTCAGGTTTCAGTAGCCTTCCATGAATTGATCACAAGAGATGTGCTTTCAAAGATCAATATGGACGAGATTAATGGTAAAGACTTTGATTTCATTGGTTGCTTTACAGTAAAACCAGGTCCTCTTCAGATTACCCCTGTTGAGCTGACTGTAAAGTAGGAGCGTAGTAAATGAACAACGAAATCGAAGAGATCTATTTACACGCCGAAAAGATAGACAAAATCTATCCTGGTACCAAAGCTCTGGATCAGGTTTCATTTGATATCAAGCGTGGCAAGGTAAACGTTCTGATTGGCGAGAACGGTGCCGGTAAATCAACTCTGATGCGAATCATCGCAGGTATCGAGAAACAGTCCTCAGGCAAGCTATATCTGCAGGGAAAGGAAGTTGAATTCAACTCAACCGTAGAAGCACGTGAACACGGTATTGCCATTATTCACCAGGAACTGTGTCTGTTCCCTAACATGACTGTGTTCCAGAATCTTTTCATGTCATCTGAGCGTACCAAGAACGGTATTTTGGATGATGCTGAACACAGAAAGCTGGCAAAGCAGGTGCTGGCAAGACTTAATTATCCTATCGATCCTGACACCATGGTGGGCGACCTGAGAGTTGGTCAGCAGCAGATGATTGAAATTGCAAGAAATCTTCTGATCCCAAATCTTAAGATTCTGATTATGGATGAGCCAACCTCATCACTGTCAGAACAGGAAGTTGATGTGCTGTTCAACATCATGAGAGAACTTACCGCATCCGGTATCTCCATTGTTTATATTTCCCACCGTCTTGAAGAGCTGATGCGTATCGGTGACTATGTAACCATCTTCCGTGATGGCAAGCTGGTTGCTGATGCTGCGGTAAAGGACATCGATGTGCCTTGGATTGTCAAGCAGATGGTTGGTGAAGGCAAGAGCTATCCAAAGCGTGATGTTGCAGTTGACTGGTCTAAGACCAGCAAGGTTTTACAGGTCAAGGATCTGACCCTGCCAAAAAGCGGTGGCGGTTACCTTCTAAACAAGGTTTCCTTTGATCTGCATGAGGGTGAGGTTTTAGGTATCTACGGCCTGTTAGGTGCAGGTAGAACCGAAATCTTCGAATGCATTATGGGTATGCGTCCAACACATACCGGTGAAGTTTACCTGAACGGAGAAAAAATCGAGATTGGTTCGGTTCCAGAGCAGATTAAGAAAGGATTTGCCTGGCTTCCGGAAGATCGTCAGCGTGACGGACTGGTTCAGACCATGAGCATTGATAAGAACATTGCTCTGTCAAATGTCGCTGAATATACCAATTCCTTTGGTCTGATTGACAAGAGAAAGGAAAGCGCCGCTACTGAAGAGATGATTAAGGATGTCCACATCAAGGTAGCAGACAAGGAACTTCCTATTCTTTCCCTGTCAGGCGGTAACCAGCAGAAAGTGGTATTTGCCAAGGGCGCTCTGACCAAACCAAAGATCATGCTGCTTGATGAGCCTTCCCGCGGTATTGATATCGGTGCGAAGACAGAAATCTTCAACCTGATTTATCAGTACGCCAAGAAAGGTGTTTCTCTTCTGGTGGTTTCTTCAGAACTTGAAGAGATTATCGCTATTGCCGACCGCATTATTGTTCTGTCAAACGGTATCAAGACCGCAGAACTTACCGGCAGCGATATTACTCAGGACAATCTTGTAAAAGCTTCATATATGGGCCATAAAGCTCGGTAAAGGAATTCGGAGAATAAAAAATGAATAAAAATGATGTAATTATGACCATACTCAAGGGCCGTACCCTGATTGTGCTGACCCTGTTAGTCATATTCTTTTCCTGTGCAAGTGAATCCTTCTTCACTTCACAGTCACTGCTTCTGATTGCAAAGCATGTTGCTCTGTACGGTATCTTAGGTATCGGCATGACCTATGTGCTGGTAACCGGCGGTATTGACCTTTCTGTAGGTTCTGTTGTCGGTCTGTCAGGAATGATAGCAGGACTTCTGATCAATCATGGTTTCACCATCTTTGGCTATACCTTCTATTTCTCAATTCCTGTAATTGTGCTGATTGCAGTTTTCATCGGTGTGATTGTAGGTCTTATCAACGGTATCATCATCACCAAGTTTGCTGTTGCTCCTTTCATCGCAACCCTAGGCATGATGTATGTTGCACGTGGTGCAGCTAACCTTACCTCAAACGGTGCTACCTTCCCTAATCTGGTTGGTAAGGAAGCCTTAGGCAACACCGGTTTTGAAATCTTCGGCCGTGATATTGCAGGTTTCCCTGTAGCCGTAATGATTCTTGCTCTGATTGCAATTATCGCTGCTGTTATTCTGCGTAAGACTCCATTTGGCTGGCACATTCTGGCAATCGGCGGTAATGAGAGAGCTGCCAAGTTATCAGGTGTTCACGTAGATAACGACAAGATTCTGGTTTACATGTTCTCCGGTGCCTGTGCTGCTGTCGTAGGTATCATCGCTACCTCTCAGCTGGTTGCATCTCACCCAATGACCGGTAATACATGGGAAATGAACGCCATCGCTGCCGCTGTTCTGGGCGGTACTTCTCTGATGGGTGGTGTTGGAACCATCGTTGGTACTGTAATCGGTGCCTTCATCATCGGTGTTATCTCAGACGGTATGGTTATGTGCGGTGTTTCCGAGTTCTGGCAGATGATCATCAAGGGTCTTGTTATTGTTCTTGCAGTTATTATTGACCAGTACCAGCGTTCACTACAGGCTCGCATGGCACTTCAGGCAAGAAATGAGAACAAGTAATTAAAGGGGGCAGGATATGTTTTTTAAAGAGAAAGGCGAGGATATCCTCGCCGCCTTAAGCGGAAACGTAATTTCAATTACAGATGTCGAAAGTCCGATTTTCGCAGGAAAGGTAGTAGGTGACGGCGTGGCTATTGTTCCATATGACGGACTGGCTTTAGCACCAATTTCTGGAATTGTTTCCTTTGTCGGAGCCCAGAAGCATACCTATGGTATCACCGGCTTTGACGGCACGGAGGTTCTGATTCACCTTGGCATTGGCACTGTTGAGTTAAATGGTGAGGGGTTTACTCCTTACGTACAGAAAGGTGACAAGGTGGCTGCAGGCGATCCAATCTGCAATGTGAACTGGCAGCTTGTAAAAGAGAGAAACCTGAGCATTGTCTCTCCAATTGTGATTACCTCTGGTTCTATGGAAAAGATAAAGCGTCTGACAATATTCCAGGGGCTAGCTCAGGCAGGAAAGTCAGTATGCATGAGATATATACCAGTTAAGAATTAGACACATAAGATAAACGACAAACAAAAGGATCAATCATGACAGCTAAGATTAAGTTAGGTTTTGTACCAACCAGAAGAAGTGTGTTCAGTGCTCCAGATGCACTTAAATACAGAGATCTGACCGCAGCCCGTATGAAGGAGCTGGGTATTGATTTTGTGGATATCAAGGACATCAACCCTGAAGGTCTGCTTTTTGCTGACGAGGATGTTGCAAAGATAGCAGCCAAGTTTAGAAAGGAAGGCGTTGACGGAATTATTCTGGCCCACTGCAATTTCGGTACTGAGTATGTATGTGCAAGGCTTGCAAAAGAACTGAACCTCCCTGTACTGCTGTGGGGACCTTTAGATGAGCGTCCTCTGCCAGACGGACGCAGACTGCGTGATACCCAGTGCGGTCTGTTTGCAACAGGTAAGGTTCTGCGCAGATTCCAGGTTAAGTTTACTTATCTGACCAACTGCCGTCTTTCTGATCCTGTATTTGAGCGCGGTCTGCGTGATTTTATGGCTGTATGTAATGTTGTTAAGACCTTCAGACATATCCGCATTCTTCAGATGGGCCCTCGTCCTTTCGATTTCTGGACCACCATGTGCAATGAAGGCGAGCTGTTGGAGAAATTCAATATTCAGCTATCTCCAATTCCTCTTCCTGAGCTTTTGGATGAAGTTCGAAAAATCCGTGACGGTAACGGCGCCAAGGAAGAGCTGGAAATCCTTCACGATAAGACCATTATCAAGATTTCAGAGCCAAAGGTTGAGACTGTTGCAGCTCTTGCAAGAGCAATGCGCAATCTGATTGAAAAGTACGGCTGTCAGGCAGGTGCTATTCAGTGCTGGACTGCACTGCAGGGAGAACTTGGCATTATGCCTTGTGCTGCTAACTCAATTCTTAATGATTTAGGCATTCCAGTTGTCTGTGAGACAGATATTCATGGAGCAATCACTGCCCTAATGGCAGAGGCTGCCGTCATGAATGAATCAAGAAGCTTCTTTGCTGACTGGACAGTACGTCACCCTGATAATCCAAACGGTGAACTGCTGCAGCACTGTGGTCCTTGGCCAATTTCAATCGCCAAGGAAAAGCCTGAATTAACCTGCCCTATCGCCTTTGATGATGAAGGATCATTATCTGCAGAGGCTAAAGCCGGAAAAGAACTGACACTTACACGATTTGATGGTGACAACGGTGAGTATTCCTTGCTCCTTGGCAATGCCAAGAGTGTAGAGGGGCCTAAGATCCTTGGAACCTATATGTGGGTAGAGGTGGACAATATCAAGCGTCTTGAAGAGAAGGTTGTAACCGGTCCATATATTCACCACTGTGTGGGTGTTTACAAGAATGTTGTGCCTATTCTGTATGAAGCATGTAAGTACATCGGTATCAAGGCTGATCTGTATGATCCGATTGAAGAGCAGGTAAAGGCATATCTAAGAGGAGAATAGATTAGATGAAAGAGTTAAAGAAACTGGCCTACAGACTGCGCCAGGATGTAGTTGACATGATTGTCAACGGTAAGGGCGGACATATCGGTGGTGATATGTCAGTCATGGATGTTCTGGTTACTCTTTATTTCAAAGAGATGAACATTACCAAAGAGAATTTCAATACCAAAGATCACGACCATTTCATTATGAGTAAGGGGCATTCTGTTGAGGCTTTATATGCGGTGCTGGCAGAGAAGGGATTCTTCTCCCGTGAAACCGTACTCAAGGAGTTCAGTCAGTTTGGTTCAAAGTTTATCGGTCATCCAAACAATAAGCTTCCAGGTATTGAGATGAATTCAGGTGCCTTAGGACACGGACTTCCTGTTGCTGTTGGTATGGCCATCGCTGAGAGAATGAACAAGAGCTCTAACCGTGTTTACGTAGTAATGGGCGACGGTGAGCTGGCAGAAGGTTCTGTATGGGAAGGCGCTATGGCCGGTGCCAACTACAGACTGGATAATCTTTGTGCCGTGCTGGATAGAAACCGTCTGCAGATTTCTGGTTCAACCGAAGATGTTATGGCTCTGGATGATCTTCACCGCAAGTGGGAAAGCTTTGGTTGGCACGTAATTGACGTATCTGACGGCAACGATATTGAGAAACTTGCAGCAGCCTTTGAAGAAGCTCGTATGGTAAAGGGTAAGCCAACAGTGCTGATTGCCAATACCGTCAAGGGTAAAGGTTCTCCTGTAATGGAAAACAAGGCTTCCTGGCATCACCATGTACCTAATGAAGAAGAATATAGGCAGATCATGAGTGATTTGAAAGCTAGAGCACAGGAGGATTAACAGATGGCTAATATTGCAAATAAGCAGATGATCTGCGAAGTTCTAATGGAAGCTGCAAAAAAGGATAAGGATATTGTGGTTCTGTGTTCAGATTCAAGAGGAAGTGCCTCTGCTACTCCTTTTGCCAATGCCTTTCCTGAGCAGTTTGTTGAAGTAGGTATTGCCGAGCAGGATCTTGTAGGTATTGCCGCCGGTATGGCAAGGGTAGGCAAGAGAACCTTCCCAATGTCACCAGCATGTTTTATAGCGGCCCGTTCCTATGAACAGTGCAAGGTTGATGTAGCCTACTCTCATACCAATGTTAAGCTTGTTGGTATTTCCGGTGGTGTGAGCTATGGTGCTTTGGGCATGTCACATCATTCAGCTCAGGATATTGCCTGCATGTCATCAATTCCTGGCATGAGAGTTTATCTGCCATCTGACTGCAATCAGACCAGAAAACTGATGGAAGTACTGGTTAAGGATAATGAGCCTGCCTATATCCGTGTGGGCAGAAATGCAGTTGATCCTGTATACAGCGAGGACAACGTTCCATTTGAAATGGACAAGGCTACCTGGGTATGCAAGGGCGAGGATGTTGCCATTGTTGCCTGTGGCGAGATGGTTCTTTATGCAAAGCAGGCAGCTGAGATTCTAAAGCAGAAGGGTATCAGTGCAACAGTGCTTGATATGTACTGCGTAAAACCTTTTGATAAGGCTGCAGTAATCGAGGCAGCAAAACATGCCAAGGCTGTGATTTCCGTTGAAGAGCATTCTCCTTTTGGAGGTCTGGGCTCAATGGTTGCTCAGACAGTTGCCGAGAACTGTCCTAAAAAATGTGTAACCATGTCTCTGCCAGATGAACCTGTAATAACAGGTAATTCAAAGGAAGTCTTCGCCTACTACAAGCTAACCGGTGAAGGTATTGCTGCTAAAGCCGAGGAACTTCTAAATGGCTAATGACGATGTCTATGTTCTGGGCATTGATCAGAGTACGCAGGGCACTAAGGCCCTGCTCTTTGATGCTCAGGGAAAACTGATTGACAAGGCTACTCTGCCTCATCGTCAGATTATCAATGAGCGCGGCTATGTTGAGCATGATCTTAATGAGATTGCATCAAACGTAATCGGAGTCGTAAAAGCTCTTATTGATAAGGATTCGTCACGTGCTGATAAGATTGCAACTGTTGGACTCTCTGTTCAGCGCGAGACTGTTGGAGCATGGAGAAAATCTACACTTGAGCCTTTGTACAATGCGATAGTCTGGCAGTGTGCCCGAGGAGCAGAGTTTGTCTCACGTCCTGAGATTAAGTCTCAGGCAAAGAGAATCCGTGAGATTACCGGACTTGAACTCTCAGAGTATTTCTCAGCAGCAAAGATAACCTGGCTTGTAGACAATGTTCCTGAAGTTAAGGCCTGTGCTGATAAGAATGATCTGTGTATCGGCAATATGGATTCCTTCCTGGTTTCCTTTTTAACTCATGGCAAGAGCTTTGCAACCGAACCTTCAAATGCTTCAAGAACACAGCTGATGGATCTTAAGGCCCTTAGCTGGTCTGAAGAGTTATGTTCTCTGTTCAAAGTGCCTTTATCAGCTCTGCCGGAGATTAAGGATTCAGATTCAGAATTTGGCTTTACTGATTTTAATGGACTTTTAAAGCATGAAATTCCTATTCATGCGGCAATCGGTGATTCTCAGGGAGCGTTATTCGGTCATGGATGCAGTAAGCCTGGTCAGGTTAAGACTACCTATGGTACAGGCTCCTCAATCATGATGAACAGCGGTGATAGAGTATCAAGCTGTGAACATGGAATAGTAAATTCTGTAGGCTGGAGACGACAGGGCAGAACCACCTATGTACTTGAAGGCAATATCAATTATTCTGCAGGTATCATCAGCTACCTTAAGGATGATATGCAGCTTATAGCTGATCCTTCTGAGACTGAGGCTCTTGCAAGAGCAGCAAACCCAAATGATCGCTGCTATTTTGTACCTGCCCTCTCAGGCCTTGGGGCTCCTTACTTTAACGGTAATGTCAGAGGCTCAATTCTTGGAATAAGCAGACTTACCGGTAAAAAGGAGATTGTAAGAGCAGCTCTGGATTCAATTGCCTATCAGGTAAGCGATATTCTTTCTTTGATCAGAAAGTCTTCAGATGTACAGATCACTCAGCTGTGTGTAGATGGCGGTGCTACAAAGAATACCTATCTGATGCAGTTCCAGTCAGATCTTTTACGACTGCCTTTAAAGGTTCCTTCAGATGCGGAGTTATCCGGTAAGGGCGCTGCCTTTATGGCCGCAATTGTACAGGGAATTTATGCTGAGAGCATTCTTGATCAGCATGAGGACGAATCATTCTTTGAGCCTGTAGCGGATGAGAAGGTGATATCTGAGAAGGTTGAAGGCTGGCATAAGGCTATAGCTTCAACTATAGAATACGGTGTATAAGTTTTTTCGTTGTCAATTATGCTAGTGTGAGACCGTCAGTTTAGAATGAACTCATTATTAATCAGGAGATCAATAACATGGTTCATACTAAAACTGGCGGTTTTTTTCTCATACTGAATTCGTGTACATTGTCGGTTAACTGCAAATTAAATTTTGGTAAATGGTCAGAAATAAATTCTGGCAAGCATTAACCTGTCAACCTTTACGGTTGATATGGCAAAACTGTCTGACGCGTCAGTTCACATTTTGCCGTTGTGTAAAAAATAAGCCCAAAATACCTTGTCTACCAAGGGTATTGCTCATTAAAAATTCAGTTTTAATATCAGATTAGCTGTATTAGAAGTTTCCCAAATTTCCGGACTATACCATCTAATTAGAGGAACTTTGGGTACCAAAGTTCTTTCTTGGTCTTCCTCATGGTCTTTTAGAGTTAGGATATTTTACTTTAGGTTTCCTACCTCTTTTCTTTGGTTCTGGTTTTGGTACAGGCTTTGATAACCCCAGCTTTTCCAGAGTTTCCATTACTGTATTCAAAGTGTGCACTCAGAACTTATCATCCGATGCTGCAGGTTCGTTCTGAGGTGCATCAGTTATTCTCCATGTAGAGGACGGAGCATCAATCATAATCGCCGTATGACATTTCTATCAGCACACTGCTCTTCTTGGCCTTATTGATGATTCTGCCGGAAATCATTTTGAAAATAAAACTGACAAATTCGTTTACAATTACCGAAAAGTCCCCCTTGAACTGTTGTACGGTCTAGAGCTTCATCAAGCTTGTAGTACTTAAAGACCAGTTCTAGTTTCCATCTGTTCTGCTAACACAGATAGGTTCCCTCAGGAGGAAGATCTTCGTTAGACTCCAAAAACTACAGCTTGATCCCATATCTGCTATAATGAAGACAGCTAAGATTTAAGGAAACAGCTTTATGTCAGAGAGTACAGTCAAATTACTTAATAATCCTTATGGACAGGTTACGTTTGATTTATTCAGACAAAAGAACAAGGCCTTTGTTGATAAAAGTCTGATGATTAAATATCTGGACGATGACAGTATGAGTCTATACCCTGTACTTCTACGTCCACGTCGTTTTGGCAAGTCTACCTTTGTGCAGATGCTAAAATGTTATTACGACATTTCCTATCAGGACAGATATGAGGAGCTGTTTTCTGGCACAAAGATTTATGATCTAAATCTCCCAACTCACAACAGCTACCATGTAATTGACTTTGATTTTTCCTCTGTTTCTACTGGCGATAAAGAAGTTCTTTTAACCAGTTTTTTTGTGGCTGTAACAGATGGCATTGATGACTTTTGTCTCAGATATCCTGATTTTGTTTTTGATTATTCAAATTTAAACCAAAAAGATGCGGCAACTTTATTTACAGAATTTTCCAAGGCCTACAGAAAGTTTTCAAAAAGCCAGAAACTCTATGTCATGATTGACGAATATGACAATTTTGCCAATGAGATTTTATCTAAGGATTTAGAGTTATTCCTGAATATAACCAGTAAAGATGGTTTTCTTAAAACCTTTTATTCTGCAATCAAAAATTTTGCAAAAAACACCATCGCCAAGACCTTTATCACTGGTGTTTCCTCAGTATCCTTAGATTCCCTAACCTCAGGCTTTAATATTGCAAGTAATGTTACAGACATGGCCAGCTTTAATGAATATGCTGGATTTACTGAGGATGAACTTGAGATCCTTATTCCAAAGCTTGTGGATGTAGAGAAGTTAGGAGTAACTCCAAAAGAAATTATAAGCAGGATGAAACCTGTCTATGACGGCTACTGTTTTTCAGCTGAGGCCGATAAAACGGTCTACAATTCCTCCATGTGTCTTTACTACCTTAACAAAGTCCGTCAGAAAGGAGTATTCCTAAATCCAGAGGATTATCTTGATCCTGCCTGCGACCAGGACGGCTACAAGCTTGAGCAGTTGTTTGGGCTTGCAGATAAAGAGACAGTAAATACCATCATTGACAGATACCTTCAGGGAGAGCCTTTTAATCTTTTGAAGCTCTCTGAGAATATCAATCTCAATCAGGTAAGGAAATACTCTCGAGAGCAGCTTTTATCCATGCTCTACTATCTTGGCTATCTGACCATCAACAGGAATTCAACCCTGGATAGCGGTATTTCTCTGGTGATCCCAAATCAGTTCATGTCAAAGCTTTTTGCCAAGTGCACTATCGAGTTCAGATTCAGAAACAATTCAGTATTCTCCTCACAGAAACTTGATATTTCTTCTCTAATGGCCGTTGAAGATGATTTATCCTCATTTGCCTCATCCTGTACTGAATTTTTAAGTCTGATTATGTCAAATCAGGTGCTGGTGCATATGAAAGAAATGGCCTTAAATCTGGTTCTGTACGCCAAACTTGAAGAGCTTTCAAAGGATGATTTTGAGGTAAGACTGCAGAAATCATTAAGAGTCGCAGGAGAGGGAGAGAAATTTGCAGATCTGGTTGTAACTGTAAACAAAGGTACTAGCAATGAGTGCATCTACCTGATTGAGCTTAAATATCTTACCAGAAC
>ONFP01000174.1 GCA_900317105.1 uncultured Succinatimonas sp.
TATCTTGGACAAAACACAAAATGATAGTTAATTAAAGATACAGTTGTTTTGGTATGTTTGTACTCATTTTTCATGAAGATATATTATCATACTTGTAGACTTTTATTAAGATTATATCTACTCATATTTAAAGATAATGCGGGCTATCATCCTCACGGTTAAAACCGTGGGTTTTCGCGCCCGCATTATTTATAAAAAACGGTCGCATTTGCGACCGTTTAAAATAATCTTTTCTATCTACTTAAGCACTATGCCTTTAGGCACTCAACAGCCTGTCTTTCAACTCCAAGGCAAAGTACATATCTTTCTAAGAATTTATCAAAGCCTGCAACACCTGCTGGTGTAGGATCGATCTTTGAGCCTTCCGCATCCTTAAATACTTTCTGCTCTAAGAACTGTGGTAGAGTCTGGTTGTTGTTTTCAGCTGTAGCATATGCTGCAAGTAGGGCAATACCCCAAGCACCGCCTTCACCTGCGGTTGTCATTACCCATACAGGTGTATTTAAAGCATCAGCCATGATTGACTGACCTACACCTTTGGTTTTGAATAGTCCACCGTGACCTAGAAGCTTGTCAATCTTTACATTCTCGCCTTTTAGGATGTTCATACCGATTCTGATTGCACCTAATGAGGTATTCAGGTTTGATCTGAAAAGGTTGGCAACGTTGAATTTTGAATTTGGCATTCTTGCAAGAAGAGGTCTTCCTTCTGGCATATTGGTAATGTTTTCTCCTGACAGATAACCATAGGTAATGATGCCATCGCAGTCAGGTGCACCGTTATTAAGAGCCTCGTTGTATAGAGTCTTGAATAAGGTAGTGGTATCCATTTCAATATTAGCTGCTCTTAGGAAGTCTGCAAACAGACCTACCCAGGCGTTAAGATCTGAGGTACAGTTGTTTGCGTGAACCATTGCAACCTGAAGTCCATCAGGGGTGGTTACACAGTCGATCTCTCTGTGAAGCTTCTGTAAGGCTTTTTCCAGAACAACCATGGCGAAGATAGATGTACCTGCTGATACATTACCGGTTCTTACTGCAACAGAGTTTGTTGCAACCATACCTGTACCGGCATCTCCTTCTGGAGGACATAGCAGACAGCCTGCCTGCAGGTTACCCGAAGTATCAAGTAACTTAGCTCCTTCTGCTGTTAAAGTTCCTGCGTTCTCGCCTGCGGTTAAAACTTTAGGTAAAAGTTGTTCTAGAGTATAAGGAAGCTTTTCGTCTTTTAGAAGTTGATTGAATTTCTTTAGATATTCCTGATTGTAATCCATCTTGTCTGAATCAATTGGGAACATACCTGCGGCATCACCAACGCCAAGAACCTTCTGGCCGGTTAGTTTCCAGTGTACATAACCTGCAAGGGTAGTGAAGAAATCGACTTTAGAGATGTGCTCCTCTTTGTTTAGGATACACTGATATAAGTGTGAGATACTCCAGCGCTCTGGAATATTGAACTGGAATAAATCTGTTAATTTTGCTGCGGCCTCAGAAGTGTTTGCGTTTCTCCAGGTTCTGAACTGAGCCAGCTGATTTCCGTCCTTATCAAATGCCAAGTAACCGTGCATCATTGCAGAGAAACCGATAGATGCAAGTTTGTTAATAACTACACCGTACTGATTTTTTACATCTTTCAGAAGATCCTGATAGCAATCCTGAAGACCTGTCCAGATATCATCTAAATGATAGGTCCAGAATCCGTTTTCAAGACGGTTTTCCCACTCATGTGCTCCCTGAGCGACTGGTTTAAAATCTTCTGGATTAATTAGAACTGCTTTGATACGGGTTGAACCGAACTCAATTCCTAAAATGGCTTTGCCTTCGGCTATGATATTTTTAATGTCTGACATTGTATTCTCACTTATGTATTATAATGTTGAAAGGATTTAGTATGTATCATACTATAAACCACAAACGTTTGCATAGTTGTTATTTATCTCACTTTTTGAAGAAAAATATTTAAATAATATTTCTTTATATTCAATGTAGATATAGTAAATTCAACGTATAAAAGAGTTTTATCGGTTTATTGAAAATTATTAAAAAACCGAAAACGATGACAGTAAGGATTGTTATGCGATATTTGGTTTTATCGGATATTCATGGTGGTTCTGAGGAATTAAAGCAGGCTCTGCGTTTTTTTCAGATATTTAACTGTGATTTTTTAATTCTGTTAGGAGACCTTCTCAATCACGGTCCAAGAAACAAACTTCCTGCCTCGTATGATCCGATGAATGTCGGAAATCTTCTTAATCAGTTTAAAGAAAAGATCATTTCAATTCGTGGCAACTGCGACAGTGAAGTCGATGGAATGGTTTTTGATTTCCCTTGTAATGCTGCTTACGGATATTTAGTTGTTTCAACTTCAAGGGGAATAAAGAAAATATTTCTGACTCATGGTCATCTGCACAAGATTGAAACAAAGGAACAGATATCAAAACTTGGTCTAAATGAAGGGGATATTGTTCTATCTGGCCATACTCATGTTTCTGGAATTTTTTTTAAAGAAAGTGAAGGGGATATTGTTCTATCTGGCCATACTCATGTTTCTGGAATTTTTTTTAAAGAAAGCGGTGTTATCAACATAAATCCGGGCTCGATCTCAATTCCAAAGGGCGGAACTCAAAAAGGATTTGCATTGATAAGCGAAAATGCAATAGAGTTGTACAACCTTGATGGTAATTTATTTAATTCATACATCTTTTAGGAGTAATTTCAAATGTTAGCTACATCTATCGATTTAGTTTCAAAATATGATTATTTGTCTGAGAAATTTAAAGCTGCATATAAGTGGTTGGCAGAGCATGATGTCAAAAACATGGAAGATGGCAAATATATCGTTATGGATGGTGTTTTCGCAATGGTTCAGCGTTACGAAACAATTGATTTTTCTGAGGCTAGATTTGAATCCCACAAGGAATACTTTGATATTCAGTATATTGCAGACGGCAAAGAGAGTTTTGGTATGGCCCTTGTCAAAGACTGTAAACTAAATGAGTCTGTTCCAGATAATGATGTCTATTTTTACGACACTCCTGATTTCTTTACTCAAGTAAATCTTAAGGCAGGGGATCTGATTGTAGTTCCTCCTGAGGAAGTTCATCAGCCAAGAGCTTGTTATAACAACGAAAAAATGACTGTTGTTAAGGTTGTTGTTAAGGTTAAGATTTAACTGATCAAAAAAAAATTTAAAAAAAATACAAAAAAACATTTGACATGGGTCAA
>ONFP01000012.1 GCA_900317105.1 uncultured Succinatimonas sp.
TGAATACACCTAGAAGCGTGGTCTAGAAGAGAAATTATTTACGCTGGAAGATTATTTCCTGATACCTGAAGGTATCAGGAGATACAGAGTTCTATTTTTAAAGAAACATCTTCTCCCCAGCATTTGGCTGATTAGATGTCTTCAAGATATTCCTTATATTCCTCGTTTCTTCCTGCCAATACCTGGTTCCATGCATATCTGGCAGAGCCGCAGAGCTGAAGTAATCTTCTCTGCTGTGCGCCATTAGGTCTTAACCTATATTTGTATGCCTGTTTCCAGTTGATATTCATTTACTATGAAAGGACTCTAACAAGATTATTAACAATTGAAGATGATAGTATAAGAAAAAAAACAGAATTTTTGCACGATTAACAATGTTTATTAATGTAATTTCAATATGTTAAAGTAAAATGCAGAAAACAGCTTTTAAGGCTCGCTTCTTCCCCGCACTAAAAGTACGGGGTTTTCGCGAGCCTGAATTTGATAAAAATAGCTAAAGTGATGTATTACTTTTTAAGATTGGATACAATCACTGTTGAACGAGGAGGAATAGTCATATTCTTACCTGCAATCAGCTCCTTGATGAACTTCTCCTCAAATTCCTTAGAGGTTCTGGTTGCACCGTAGCTGTAGACGGCAAGCTTTTCTCTTCCCAGCATCTCGTAAAGACCTTCAAGACCTTCTGCATGGTCGTAACGGCGAACGTTTCTTCCTGACAGAGGGATCAGCAGATCTTCACCTGAATCCTCTGCATTGTCGCTGCCACAGTCTTCAGGCATATACATTGAAGCCAGGAGCGGGAACAGAATAGAGCCCTGTTCAAACTTAACCTGCTGACGAGAGGCGTTTACAAGTACGATACTGAATCTGTCCCTGTAAAGACGCATATAGGCAAAATAAGCACCACCGGCACTGATGAAGATCATGGTGCCGCGAGAGAAGGCTGGATTTGATCTGCGCAGGGCGGTAAGTTCGGTAATCACAGTCTGGGTTTCAGCTGAGTTTACACTTGCATGATGATCCTTTAAGGCCTTGAATGGAATCATGGAACGAGGTCCGACCTCATACTTTGCAATCACATCGCCAAGCTCATCACCCTGATAGATGCAAGGAATTCCTCGCCAGGTTACAAGACATGCCAGGGCAGCCTGATATAAGTGCTTATCGCCGCCGATAATATCGTAGAAACGAGGCAGACTGTTGTTATCCAGCTGGTTTACAAGACATAGCTTTAACTGCTGAGAAACACCGACGGCGAATTCCTCACAGGTTCTTCTTAAGTCTTCACCTGTGTAAGGGGTAGGATCACCGTTTAAGTTGATACCACCGAAAAAGGAACGGATTGGACTGATAAAGCCGGTGTAGTTGATGGTACCGTCAACATTACCCTCAGAGCATAGGGCGTATCTAGGATCGGTTCCGAAGTGACCGAGCATCAGGCAGTCAAGATGAGACTCTCTGGCGCTGTTACAGATTGCTGACAGTCTCTCGACATTGTTGCGGGCATTGCCGTTGTCACCGATCTGGTTGGCATCGTCAATAACCCAGCCGTCAATACCGTATGGAGCGCGGGTCCATTTCTTTACAATGGAATTCTCTCCCTCGTAGATAAGGTGGCGAGTCAGATAACTTGAGTAATCAAGCTTAGGATAGTTGGCTTTGTCGTCAGAAACGTAAGCGTCGCCTTCGGAGTTGAAGGTATATATTTCACGGTAAGGGGAGTCTTTATGACGGAGAGCTCCTTTTCCTGTTTTCTCCTGACGATCAAACCAAGGATTGGAATCACCGGTGTGATTGAAGGTACCGTGAAGCAGGATCTTCATCTCATAGCCTAAAGCCACGGTTCTTAATCTCTTGAGAGCTCCATTTCCTCCGAAGTGAGTATCAACAACATCATAATCCTCAGTATCATATTTATGTACTGAAGGGGCTTTGAAAATAGGGGTCAGGTAAATTGTGTCACAGCCAAGTCCTCTGATGTAAGGAAGCATGGTGGCAACACCGTCAAGATCACCACCGCAGTGAGTTTCATCAAGGTTTACAAACTCAAAATCCTTTAATCTTACAGGAGAATCTGCATTTACTTTGGTTCCATCAACAGTGAAATTTCCGGAAGAGGCTGCAAATTTATCAGGGTAGATCTGATAGATTACGCTGTCCATTGCCCACTGAGGGTGGGTGTTGAACAGTTCAATCACATAACAGTGCTGTCTTAAAGGCGGTTCTCTGGACATGCCTAAGGAACTGTACCACACTACGTCCACCGGAACACCGTCTTTATCAGATAGCATAATCTTAAAGTAATAGGTTATAAGGTTATGGCTCTTATCTGCATTAAGCGGAGCTACAAATCTATGGATTCCTGAATAGGAACCGGAATAGGTCATTGGATTTTTTACGTCTTCATTCTGGGAAAAGCTTACAATCCAGATTTTTAGTCTGCTATGGTTTACACCTCTTACAAACAGTTCTGCATTGGATGCATCCACTCCAGGTGCTGTACAGGTGTGAAAACACTGGAATGGAAGAGAGGCTCTCTGAGAACTTGTGTTCTGACGCATGTGATACTTCCTTATGTAAATACTTTTTTAAAGCATTGCTAAAGCATGACAAACTGTTATATACATCTGCTCTACGCCCTTGATGTCAACTCTTTCCTGTGGACTGTGAGGATTTAAAATAGTTGGTCCAACAGAAATCAGCTGCAGATTCTTGTTTAGAAGGGCAAACTGTGCGCATTCAACGCCTGCGTGCATTGCTGTGATCTTGAATTCACTGCCGCTAACCTCCTTGTAGCATTTATTTAATACTTCAATAAGACGGTTATGACTTGGTGATGACCAGCAGTGATGAAGATTCTTTGTTTCAACTTCAACATTATCCAGAAGGTAACAGCAGGAACGAACATCCTCAACAATCTGTGCAAGACCTGCATCCTCAAGAGAGCGAGGCATCATTTCAATTACAATCTCATTATCGAAGGTTTTTACCATTGAAAGATTGATGGAGGTCTCAACAACAGGAGCAAATTCCTTTGACATACGAATAATTCCACTAGGAAGAGCTCTTAAAAGATGAATCAGATCCTGAGTCTGAGCATAACCTAAAGCCTTTAAAACTTCAGCTTCGGTGATCTCAATCTTCATGTCAGGATCGGTCTTTGAATATAAAGACTTCTGGTTCTCAAAGATTCTTAAAAGACTCTTTTTTATCTCTTCGGTTTCGTCCTGTGGAACTGCAATAGTTACACTTGCCTTTGCCGGAATCGAATTTCTTACGGTTCCGCCAGTGAAATCCTGTATGAAAAGATCATATTCGTCACTCAGATCGTCAATGATGGTGGCCATAACCTTGATGGCATTAGCATTACCAACATGGATATCTGCACCTGAATGACCTCCGCTCAGATTGGATAATCTGATAGTAAGCGCGCTAGTTGCCTCAGGAATAATTTTTGAGATATTGAATCTGATATCAATATCCTGAGAACCTGCGCAGTTCACATATAGGAAACCATTCTCCTCAGAATCAAGATTGATGAGATAGGTTCAAACATGGATAGAGCCATAGCAATAGCAATACCGTTGTCGGCTCCTAGAGTGGTATTTTTAGCTTTTACGAATTCACCGTCTACATAGCTTTCAATAGGATCCTTCAGAAAGTCAAATTCGTATCCTTCAGCTGCAACCGGAACCATGTCCATATGGCCCTGCAGAATAACGGTAGGAGCGTCTTTCTTGTCTTCACTGGCAGGTACATCAATGATGACGTTGCCTACTTCATCGGTTTCAACTTTAAATCCATTCTTATTGGCAAAATCAACTATGTATTTTGCTACATTCTGTTCATGAGAAGATGGACGAGGAATCTTGTTTAATTCTGAAAAATGTTTCCAAACTGATTTTGGTTCTAAGTCTGTTATTAATGTACTCACTTTATTTCCTCAAATTTTACGTAATCGCACGCATTATAACACATGGAGCGGCTTATGATGGTGCATTGAGAAGGAGAACAATAGACTCTGGTTCTGTTTTTTCAAACATCACGTTTGTTTTCAGTTAGTTAGAGGTACCGGACAGCCAATAATACAAATATTCTGAAAGTCCTTTTGTGTTTCCCTTGTTCTGAAAAAAAATACCTGCAATCCATTTCAGTTTTGCAGGTATTGTAAAGGTTTGTTTTACCTTTGCTGTGTTAATCTAACGTCATTCTCCAATAACGCTGTTTAATCAGAACTCATACTACTTTCTGACTCATCGTCACTGTCAACCTCATCTACATCACTATGGATACTTGCATTATCTTCCTCCTGATTCTGCTCTTCAATCTGTACAGCTCCAGGAAGTTCAGATCTGAAGGCTTTAGTCATTGGCACTATCAGATCATGGACTGCATTGACAATGTCATCATTATTCGAATTACGCTGCAATGCATTTAATCTGTTAACGGCATCCTCTGCTCTAGCACGAGCATCAGGATCCATTAGTTCAAGTGCCCGATTTATTAGACCACGCGATTTCTCACTTAGTGGAATTAACATTTTTACTGCATCGATATTGCGAGCCATCCATGTTTTTATTCCTTCACATGATCCTGAGGTAAATGAAGACTGTGCCAGTAAGGATTCTGTCTTTTCCATCAGTGTTGTCAGTGAGGTATTGACTATAGCGCCATTTTCCTTAATGTTTTCGGTTACAGTTAAGGAGAGGTCAAAACTTACTCCAAGTCCTACGCCTAAAGGCTCTTCACTGATTCCAAATTTAGTGGTATCAGTTGCTGTTAACGTTACAGTTTCCAACTCACCGTCAACATATGACAATTTCAAGGATCTAGTTTTATCATTGGTATAGGCAATATCGCCACCTTTTACATAATCCTTAAGATCCCCTGGCTTTAATTGTTTATCCAGTTTAGGATCCATTGCTGCTTTGGTTATAACTCCCAGAACAGCCTGATATGTAAGGCTTTCCTCACTATTGATAAAATTTAAAACTTCTTCCATGTTTGCTGCATTGTTCATGAACTTCATTACAGCTGCTTTAGCTGATTCTTTGACACCTGCAACAATCATTGATCTTATGACGTTTTCTCCTACGTCTTTAACTGCGGTTTTTCCTGCCTCTAAGCCGCCTTTCAAAACTTCATGGTTAGTCTCAATTTTCTTGTGATCTGAATTAATCTTGTATAAAGCATTAATAAGTGTATTGAATGCCATATTCTGAGTTAAGACTACCTCATGATTTGTCTTGGTAACATTCTCCCATGGGCGAGGATCGTCTTCGTTAGCAGGTTTCTCTGATGAGAACTTATAACTGACTTTATACTCAAGACCGATCTCTTTTCTTACCTGGTCAATAGCACCATCCGCAACCCCCTTGGCTATACTACCTACTACGGTATTAGTAGCATCTTTCATACCGTCAGTAAGTCCCTTTGCCTCTTCTTTAAATGCAGATAATTCTACCGAGGCACTAAAGTTCTTACGGACCTTAGCTGGTTTTGCAAGGCCGGAGCCTTCCATGAAGTACTCTCTGTAAATATCTACAGGGATCTTTATTTCAGGGTTAGAGAATCGGGCTAGCAGTTTGTCGGCAAGCTCTCTACTAATTACTTCATCACGAGCTTTAATTTCAGTAGCGATCATCAGGTTTCTAATATTATTGGCAAATGCCTGCCATAACAGATCATTGGTAGGAGGATTCTCTTTTGCTTCCCTGATAAGCTCAGTATACTGCTGTTCCAGATCGCCCTGAGGTAGAACAGAAGGCTGTCCTGATACAGGATTATTTCTCTTCATCTGTTCTACTGCCTCTGTATTAGGCATATTTTTCAGCAAGTTTACTACAGGAGCATAGAACTGGGATTTCACTCTAAAATCTCTTTCAAGGCTTCCTGAAAGACTTGCTTTTGCCGTTAACATCTTGTCAAAGAAATCCATGCCGGCGCTTGCATCTGCTGAGCCCTTGATTGTCCATCCTGATTGCTCAGATAGGATAATTGCATTAGATTTCTTTGCAAGAATTCCATCAACCTGATCAATATAACCCTGGGTTTTTATAGCATTAAAGTACTGGGCATTGGAGTGGAGGGTATCTCCTTTGTGTCTTCCAATCCATCCGCCTAATTGTCCGAGCTTTCCACCAATATACTTTACTCCGCTCCACAAAAATGCTCCAAATTGGCGTGTGGTAGCAAATTTATTGCGATTTGCATCAGCAATAAGATCATCCAGTGAAGCATAGGTGCGGGTTGAAAATGAAGACACCTGTCCACCTAATCCTGCCTGAACCTTTCCACCTGTAAAGGTTTTTTCTTCATCACCGGCTTTTACAAGAAGCTTTCCTTCAAGGCCGCCAGCTAATCTGAAGGTTACTGTTACTGGATTTCCTTTTCCCATGCCTTTTACATCGGCTGTTACAGTGAATCTTGCACTGGCTTTAACGCCTGCAGTTACTGTTTCAGGGAAGCCTAGTCCAACCAGGACACCGGCTGCAACTGTAAACTCAACTTTTCTTGAACCGCCAGAGTCAACAGCTGGGCCTAAAATTTCATGAATTCTTGTGTAATCGTCACTTCTCTGCTGATACCTTCTGATCTGATCATTTGTACGATGGCTTATTTCCAGTGTGTCATTAATAGTATTTCTCAGATTGAATTTTTGTGGTATTGCAACAGGTTCCTGTCTCACATTTTCATGTCCCACATTTTCATTAGTTATAATGTTATTGAACTGTTGCAGTAATCTTGCAACATCGTCTTCAAGACTATTGACATTAACAATCTCATTCTTGGTAACTTTGTGGTTAATACCAAAAGTGAATAGATTCTGAATACCTCTAAAAGTTCTTTCAATTATTCCCATCTTCTGGGTATTATTGTTTATTTTTAATAAGCTTGACTGAGTCTCATAACGGAATACTCGCAGAAACTTTCTAATCTGAGCCAGTGCTTCATTTGGATCTGAGGATAAGGTACTACTTTCAGGCAATCCCAAGCTTAGCTGTCTTCTTGCATCTTTTAGACTTGTGAGCTGTTCTTTGAGTTGATCAAAAATAGGCTTTAGCTGATTTTTTAAAACCGGATTATTTTGGGTTAGGTCCTCATATTTTTGGGTTAAAGAACCTTCTAACTCCTCAATATATTTATCGCCTTTAATATCAGCTCTGATATTGTCGTATGAATTCTTGACGAGATCCTTTAGACCTTCTGCCTTACTAAAATCCCATTCTTTTCCAACAGCCTGATTCTGTACCTGAGGCTGTTGCTGAGGATTTACTTCATTATCATGTTCAATTTCGATCTGCAGATTCTCTGGCTCCTGATTAACCACATTATCTTCAGGCTCTTCATTTATGAACGACTGATTCTGTTGTTCCTGATTTATAGGATTATTTTCAGGCTGACCATTTCCGGCAGGAGGATTCAGATCTTGATTTTGAATAATATTATGAAGATTCTGATCCATTACATTAACATGTTTTCCGTTGTGACCATCTACATTTGATTGCAGATTGTTACCATTAGCAACACCATTGATGACATCGTTAAGTCCGATATCATTCTTAATATTATCTATAATTTGCTGCTTTTCAACATTGTTAGGCTGGTCAACGTTCTGCTCATTCTGAATATTATTATTCTGAACATTGTCTATCAGAGCGGATCCTACAGGAATGTTTCCATTGTTATTAATTGAGATACGGTCTGTCATAGTAATTACTCCTCTACAGGATAATGCTCTGCAAAGTAATCTCTGGTTGAACGAACTGCATGAACAAAATTATCAACCCAATCTGCTAGAACTTCTTTTGATGTTACGGTTAGAGCACTCTGATGATCGGCAGCTAATATCAAATTGTTTTGAGGATCCATCATTAAAGTGACTCTTCCTGCTACATTTCCGATGTCGTTAAGCTTCAGAAGCTCTATTGCCTTCTGACCTGAAGCTTCATCATCTTCGAGTTCACCCACAGGAGAGAACATCAAAATAGAGTCAGATTGTTCAAGATAATTTATGTTAATTACAACCTCATTATCTGCAATAAAAGTGGAGGTGTTATCATCGCTCAGATAGATATCTTCCTGAAGCATATCTCCAAATTCATCTAAAACTTTTGCAAATTGATCTCTAAGCATATAGTTGACTCCTGATCATCCAGTCACTGACGGTTTTAACGAATTCCTCAACAGCCTGCTTTAAGACTTCACTATTTGGGAATGCTGTAATCAGTCGACGTTCTGTTATATATACGGCATCATCAGCTCCTATGGAGAGTGTTGCTCCATTTGTTCCACTCCAGAAAAAATTTCCTTTTAGAGCATCTTTTGCAAATTGTTTAGCTCGCTCTAGTGCGCTTAGTTCAACAACCTTTGCTCGGAAGATTACGTTTTCTGTGTCTCCCTGTGCAAAACCAAGTGTAAGCGCAAAAGACTCAAAAGGAATAGCAAGAATTCCATCTTGAACATCTATTGTCTCTGGATAAGTATCTTTAATGAGTTGCTTAAACTCTTCTATCTCTGTAATCATATTTATACTTTCCCTTTTTGACCTACCTTTATTTAATTATAAGTAATAATAAAGTACCAAAATTTGAACTACATCAAAAGTTTAGAAAAATGTAACTACATAAAATTATTTATTGATTTAAAGGAGAAAAATCGTTTTTATTGGTAACATATTGAATTTAATAAATTAAAATCAGTGTACGACCGTAAATACATAATCTTAACCTTTCAATAATTACCTAAAAAAAAGTAAAATTTCAAAAAGAAACATACATAATTTTATGTAGCAGAAAAGTTTGATGTTTCAAGAAGATATTTCCCCTCTTTGAATGATATGTGATTTTTCTTATAAATCAAGTTGATATTCTTGAAAGTGGCGGATTGTGCAAATTTTTGAAGATATGGAAAATAGAGTTAGGAGAAGAGCCGATACAGTTTTTTTCTGTCACCTCGTCATCGATCATTCTGTGTTTTAAATATGTTGACTTTTTTATGCGGAGAGTTGCTTGCATAAAGAATTCTCAATGCAGAGAATTCTTTTAGCTTAATTGGACTGTATCTGCTGAAATTTAAGCAGCAGTTTTACAATGAGAAGATGTGAAAACTAAGCTGCAATCAGCTCCAGAAATTTTTGATGGATTCTTGTATCCTCAGTAAGCTCGGGATGGAAGGCAAGACCAATCTGATGCTTGTACTTTACTCCCACGATCTTATCCTCATGAACACAAAGTGTTTCCACTCCATCCTCCGTACTGGAGATATATGGTGCTCTGATAAATACCTCCGGATAATCAGAGACACAGCCTACATTCTGCTTGGTAACAAAGCTTGACAGCTGACGCCCAAAGGCATTACGTTTTACGCTTACCGGCAGTGTTGCCAGATGACTTTTGGGCGCATTATCAATGTTCTTTGCCAGCAGAATCAGTCCGGCGCAGGTTGCAAGGGTAGGGAGTCCATCTTCAATCAAGCCTTTTAGTAACTGCTTCATCTCAAGTTTATCTAACAGAAGTGACTGGACAGTACTCTCTCCTCCTGGAAGAATTAGTCCATCAAGATTGTTCAGATCTCCTTTCTGCCTAAGCTCAACGGTATCTGCTCCAAGTTTCTGAAGCATTTTTTCGTGTTCAATAAAAGCTCCCTGAACGGCAAGAACACCAATTTTCATTTTATTTGCCTCGCTCTTCCATAATCAGCTTGATTTCATGCTCATTGATTCCGACCATGGCCTCTCCAAGATCTTCAGATAGGGAGGCAATAAGCTTGGCATCTGTGTAATTGGTTACAGCCTGAACAATGGCTGAAGCTCGCTTTTCCGGATCTCCTGACTTGAAGATACCTGAACCGACAAATACTCCTTCTGCTCCTAACTGCATCATCAGCGCAGCATCTGCAGGTGTTGCAACACCACCGGCAGCGAAATTTACAACAGGCAGTTTTCCGTTATTATGAACAGATAAAATCAGATCATATGGAACCTGCAGGTTTTTTGCCTCCTCATATAGTTCATCTGGACTTAATGAGACCACTTTTCTTATCTGGGACTGAATCTTTCTGAGGTGACGAACTGCCTGTACTACATCTCCTGTACCTGGCTCACCCTTGGTTCTGATCATGGAGGCGCCTTCACTGATGCGTCTTAAAGCCTCTCCTAAGTCTCTGGCTCCACAGACAAAAGGAACCTTGAACTTGGTCTTATCAATATGATAGATATCATCGGCAGGAGTTAAAACCTCTGACTCATCAATATAGTCAATCTCAATAGCTTCCAGAATCTGAGCTTCTACAAAGTGGCCTATACGACACTTGGCCATTACCGGAATACTTACTGCATCCTGAATTCCTTTGATCATCTTTGGATCACTCATTCTGGAGATACCTCCTGCAGCTCTGATGTCCGCAGGGATTCTCTCTAAAGCCATGACGGCGCAGGCGCCAGCCTTTTCCGCGATTCTTGCCTGTTCAGGGGTGGTTACGTCCATAATCACACCGCCTTTTAACATCTGAGCTAAACCTTTGTTTACGATAATTTCTGAATTTGACATTGTTTTTCTCCTTGATTTATCTATATCAGAAATTATATAGTTATCTGGTATTATATAAATCTCCAGAATGATAATGTTTTAGATGTCAGATTTGAGGTGCTGCATGTTAACCTATGTCTTTGAGAACAACGGTGTTCCAATGTATGAACAGCTTTATGAATACCTTAAGGATGACATTACAAAGGGAATTTTAAAGACAGATGAAAAACTCCCTTCCAAAAGAGCCTTTGCCAGAAACAACGGGATCAGTACCATTACGGTTCAGAATGCATATAACCAGTTGCAGAGTGAAGGGTATATTTATTCGTTAACGAAAAAGGGCTATTACGTTGCAAATCTCTGCAGTCTCAGAAAACTAGGCGCAGATACAAAACTCTCTTTGGATATTAAGCTGCCTCCTTCTGAGGAAGAGTGTGAAATCAATTTTTCCAACAATAATATCAAGCCTGAGAATTTTCCTTTCTCTGTATGGTCCAGACTTTCAAGAGAAGTGATGTCGCAAAAGAGCAGGGAAGTCCTGATCCAATCTCCAACAGGAGGTATCTTAGAATTAAGGGAGTCCATAGCGGAACATCTTAAGGCCTTTCGTGGAATGCTCATCGATCCCAATCAGATTATAGTGGGCGCCGGAACAGAATATCTGTACGGTCTTTTGATTCAGCTGTTAGGAACCAAGCGTAATTTCTGTATAGAAAATCCTGGTTATAAAAAGCTTAAATCAATCTATTCTCAGTATGGAGCAAACTGTGTTTTGGCAGATATCGACAGAAAAGGTGTAACGGTTCAGGAGCTTAATAGGGTGAATGCTCAGATCGTTCACATAAGTCCAAATCATCATTTCCCGACGGGGATTACCATGCCTGCTGACCGACGCTATGAGATCTTAAGCTGGGCCAATGAAACTTCTGACCGGTATATTATTGAGGATGATTATGACAGTGAGTTTCGTCTGAGTGGTAAGATTCATCCAACCCTTTTCAGTATAGATGGCTGTGAGAAAGTTATTTACATGAATACCTTTTCAAAGACTCTAACCCCAACCATACGTATCAGCTATATGGTTTTGCCGATAGATCTTGCAAATCGCTTCTATCAGGAACTTTCCTTCTACTCCTGCACGGTTTCGAATTTCGAGCAGTATACTCTTTCTCTGTTCATAAACAGAGGCTATTTTGAAAAACACATCAACAGAATGAGACTTTACTATTTGCGCAGACGAAGAGAAGTGATAGAACTGCTGTATAAGAGCTCGCTGAAAGATAATATGGAGCTTATTGAAAACGAGTCAGGTCTTCATTTTCTGATGAAGCTTAAAACTGATATAGATGATGAGACTATAAAAAGAGAGCTGCTTAAAAGAAAGATCAGAATAAGTCCTTTGTCTGATTACTATATGACAGGAAAAGCTATACCCCATCACTTTGTTATTAACTACTCTAGTTTAGATATTAAAAAACTTGGGACGGTGTTTGAAACTCTGAACAGAGTGATTCATTAAGTGATTGGGTCACGCAAATCTCCGCTGTCAAATAAAGCAATTTCAACCAGCGAAAATAATTCAGCCTCACCAAAGTGAGGCCAAAATAGATCAGTATTTCCTAAAAAGAATGACTACTCTCTGTTCTTTTCCTTCTCCAGTTTTATGGCTTTACGATTTAATACAAACAGATCTGCGTCAATATCATCAACAATCTCTTCACAGGTGTTTCCGATAAGTGCGGCTGCAATGCCGGAACGACCTGCAGAACCGATGAGAACAGCCTTTGCATTGATCTGTTCGCAGATTGAAGGAATTACGTCATCCGGCATGCCTTCCTCAATATGGCAGTATTCTCTGTCAATATGGTGCTTGTCTGCAAACTCGAACATACGGTTTCTGTGTTCTTCCAGAACTCCCTGTTCATACAGGTCAGGGGAATAGTGAGGAACCTCGAGCATAACTGTTGGCATATAAACAGGTGCAGAATTTATCAGATGAATTCTGCTTCCTGTTGCCTTTGCAAGAACCTGTGCCTCACGCAGCATTGCTACGTTACTCTGCAGATGGTCATTTAGAGTGAAATCCACACAGACTGCAATGTTGCCTCCTGTCTGCCAGTCATTGTTTTTGGCGATGATAACTGGAATTTCCGCATGACGGAGAATAAACCAGTCAATAGGAGTGAAAATGATTGAATCGAGTATACCGTGACGATTTGCTGCCTTGATGATCAGATCATAATTACCCGCTCTCATTTCGTCGATAACTGCTTCACCTACATCTCTGTTTTCAACAACTTTAGGAACAATAGTTGCTTCTGAATTTTCCTGAGAGCGGTATTCCTCAATAATCTCATTAAGATGGTCGATATGAGTCTGTTCTATATCTTCGTGAATTGGCTTTTCCTTAACTTTATTCAGAATGAGCAGATCGTATGAAAAATCATACACAACTCTAAGGTATGTAATAGTTGCCTTAGGATTGAATTTTGCAATTTCTAAAGCTCTTTTTAGTGCTATTTGAACATCTTTTTTTGGCTCTGCAATAACCAGAATGTTTGTATATTTTCTCATAGCCAACCCCTTATTTTTATAGTGTTTACATACTTTTAACTATAAATTAAATAACAAGGAAAATCATTTTGTACTGCTTATAAATGTGCGAAGACAAACAAAATTTTTTACAAAATTTCAAAAGGTTATTGTCTTCAAACGGATCATCGGTTAATGTTTTCATTTGGAAATGCTTTCATCTATATTTGGTTTTTTTTATAAGAAAACAGACCTAAACTGATGCTTGTAAATAAGCTTTCATGCCTTCTAGGTGCGGCTGTATTTCTTCTGATTGATATATATATCTTAAAAGAGGTCATTGTTCCTCTGACAGAGAATTCCGGCTGGTATGGTCTGATTGATAAGATTGCGGTCGGTTTCTATGTTTTAGGCGGACTGATAATGGTTGCTCTTGGCGTGGTAACATTAAATACCTTCAGAGCTTTCTTAGGTGAGAGATTCCAGAGAGGTTTAAGAGTTGGTCTGCTTTCAGCTTTTCTTGTGATTTCTCATGTTGCCATGATTGCAGGTATGGCTGATCCTAGACTTGATTCTGACTACAGAGTTCTAACTGAAGAAAGATCCGCTGCATCTGAATCTATGATGAGTGCAGATACTTCTTTCTCTCACAGTCATGGACATGAGCACCACTAATATTTAAGACTATGGGCTGACCTCAGTCAGTCCGTAATAAGAACAAATAAAACTCTGACATTATTATTTGCCAGAGTTTTGCATTTTTTTAGCCAATCCTGCGTATACCTGAAATTTTTCTGGATACTTACAGGATGGCTTTCAGGAAAAACGAAGTCTAGTCGTAAAGACTATATTCGAACTCGCATTTACAGCTAGGACAGAACGAAATTTTTTTACTTGCGAAAAAATCATCATTCTCACTAGCAAGAACAGGTGTTCTTATTCCTTTTCTGGTATAAAGGTTCAGATAAGGAGTATGACAGTCTTCACAGGCTACAACCTCTGCCTGTTTAGAAACGAATATTTCAAGGGCTGTGAAGAAATCATCAAAGAATGCAAACTCAAATGGCTTCTTTACCTTTACCGGATAAAGTCTGTTGAAATTTCTGCACAGGTCGAAGCATGCTCTGTATACACCTATGGCAAGCGGCAGTGACATTTTCTCGCCGATATCTTCCTGATCAAAATGATTTGATGTTGGCAGCTTGTTTAAAAGAATTCGACTGCAGATGGTGTACATTGAGAGCATCAGCATAATCTGGTTGCTAAACTGTTTGTTGCTGCATACCTTAATCAGATGAGATATTCCAAAGTTAGTATCATTATCTGCTGCTTTATAGCGTCTCATAGGTCTTAAATTCTCGGAAAGCACTGTTTCGTACAGATCTTTGATGGTCTTAGATCCTGTTCCGGTGAGCTTGCTGATAAGATGTTTGGTACTGCCTACTTTTACCAGCATATAAGCCAGGGTTTTGCGTTTGGAAACGTCATCTGCAGGTCCAATAATGTTTGGAAATACACTTAGCTGCATCTTGTTTTCTATAACACACAGCAGATTGCTGTTTTTTCTGTTGATAAGCTTTTCGACAAGTGTCTCTGAAGTCTGTGCCGCTTCAAGAAGAGCACATCTTAGCTGGTTTGTGTTTGAAGATGATAGTCTTGAAACTGCATTTAGCTTTGTTTCATCCATCTTTTCAAATTTAACTTTGGAGTATAGGTTAACATCGGCAAGTGTCTGCATGTTGTTATAGAGTTCAGGAGCAACATTTGCTGCATACTGCATATAGGGAACAAGGGCTGCTGGCATATAGTTGAACAGCAGGTTAAATGCAGCGGTCATGCGTGCTTCAGCTTTCGGTGTCAGATTTAAGGAACAGTCTTTTTCCTTTGTATAAGACGATTCAAAGATTTTCTTGCAATGGACTCTGTAGTATTCAGATGCGTTTATTTTTAAATGCTTCATAATAGGATATCTCGAAAATAGTATTAGGTTGTAATCTCCTTATTTTTTATTATTGATGTTTATTTTATTTAACTATACAAAATATTATTTTCTGTATGTATAGAGCCGACTATTATAATGATAAAAAAATGAATGTCTTTGCATAAAACAGTCAAATTTTGCACAATATTTTTAAGTGTTAAAAAAACTATGCAAATTCAAAGAATAATTCTGGATTTTTTTTCGAAAAAATGCTTCCTATTGTTTTGTAATGCGGCATATTCTGCATTTTTTTATCAACGGAGAGATGTTTATTGAGGATTTTGAGTGCGCACTGTAGACAATACGAGGATAGCTTAAAATAGCTATCCTCTTAAAATTACATTCTTATCATTCTTGGTTTGATGCCAAGAGCCAGACATACAGCAACATAAGTTGCTCCTCCCATTAGAACGTAGGCGGTAAGATAGAAGATAGACTCTATGGTTGACATGCTTACCCAGCGGTTGAAATCCAGTACTGTAAAGTGGATTACAAGGGCCATGGCTATACCAGCAGCTAACGCCTTTAGAATAAAGATAATTGTGCCTGAGGATACGGTATAGATCTTTCTTTTATATAAGAAGAACAGCAGCAGTGAAAGATTTACGTAGGCTGCAAGAGCAGTGGACAGGGCAAGACCTACATAACCTAAGGGCCATACCAGACAAAGGTTAAAAATAATGTTGGAGATGATGGCAATCAGTGAGCATTTTACTGGTGTCTTTGTGTCCTGTATGGCAGCAAATCCCTGTACGATAACTCTTACCAGCATGATTGCGCATAAGCCTGAAACTGAAGCTAAAAGAGAAGCTGCAGACAGGTGAACGTGCTCAGGTGTGAATGCGCCTCTCATAAAAATAACTCTAAGGATTGGCTCTCTTAGTGAAATAATACCGCACATGGATGGAATTCCCAGAAGCAGCACAAGTCTTACACCCCAGTCCAGAGTTTTTACGTATTTGTCCTTTGCCTCATTGATATTGATCTTGGATAGGGCTGGCAGAATTACTGTTGAGATTGCTACAGCAAAGATTCCTATTGGAAACTCCAGCAGTCTGTCTGAGTAATAAAGATAAGATATTGCACCTGTTGCCAGGAAGGATGCCAGGGCTGTATTGACAATAAGGTTAATCTGACTTGCTGATACACCTATAATTGCCGGAATCATCAGACGTCTGATGGTTTTGACTCCTTCATGAGACCAGCCCCACTTTGGCAGAATAAAGATTTTGAGCTTTATTAAAAAAGGGATCTGCAGACACAGCTGAAGTATACCTCCCACAACCATACCATAAGCCAGAACTACATTCGGATCCTCAAAATGAGGTGCTACAAAGAAGGCAAAGGAGATAAGAGAAATATTTAATACACAGGGGGTAATTGCCGGAATAAGAAATTTTCCAAAAACATTCAGTACGGCACTGCTTAAGGCGGTTAAGGTAATAAAGAAAAGGTAAGGGAAGGTAATCTTTAAAAGATAGCTTGCCTGAGTAAACTTAATAGCCTCATCGGTATGTTTTAAAAAGGCCTGATACCATCCCCAGCCGAAGATTGCGGTTAAAACAGGAGAGGCCACCATACCGATAAGTGTAATCAGCAGAACAACTGCGCCGAGAGTACCAGTTGTTTTGTCCAGCAGTTCTTTTAAGGCTGCCTTATCTCCGGTTTCTCTGGTTTTGCTCATTACAGGCACAAATGCCTGAGAAAAAGCTCCCTCAGCAAATAGTCTTCTGAAGAAATTTGGAATTCTGTTGGCAAAGAAATAAACGTCAGCACTTAAAGATGCGCCTAACAGTGAAGCAATTGCTATATCACGCAGCATTCCAAGAATACGGGAGAGAAAGGTTGCACCTGCAGTTATGGCTCCTGATCTTAACAGGACAGATTTTTTTTTATTTTCCACTTTGTATCCTTATTTATTAGTCAACAAATTTTAGCAGATTTAATCCATACCGGCTTTATAAAGTTAATCTGTCAGGCTCCGGTTATGAAAATATGCAGATAAATGTTCAATAAAATAAACGTAAATGCAATGAAAAGATCAAATAAAAGCAATTTACAAAACTGAAAATAAATAATAGAAAATACTGCTTTTGTAGATAATGTCGGAAACTGTGGGAAACTCTGTGGATTGTGCGGGAAACTGTGGGTAAATTGCATTTAATCAGCTCTGACAGCTTGTGGGAAAATAATAAAAAAAAGCTATTGCTTTATAAAAATTATTTAATTTTCAAAATGTTAATATAGAATACGCTTTTTCCCACAACTGATAATTTTAAAAATATTCCTCTAAACCCAAAAATGTCGATTTATTGAGATTTGTATTTCTTAATAAGCAAGAATAAAAGTAGTAGTTTATAAAATAAAAACGTTATTTAACAAAGCGATAAGTAAAAATTTAGATATATTTAAGAATAGTTGTTATTAGGATTTCAGAAATGAAAGAAATGAGCATCCAAAAAACTTTCCCTAAAGCTGTGGGAAAATGTGTGGATAAAAATTTTTTTTAGTTTTAGCTACAGCTATTGACATTTAAATGTCAATAATGAACAAGAAAAAATATAAAAGTTTTTTAATTAAAATACAAAGTGTTAACCCATTATCCCACACCTTTGAATTATGATTTTTAGACCTGTGGGAAAGTGGAAAAAGTTTTCCACACCTGTGGGAAACTTTTCGGTTTTTTTATGAATTCTTAATGTTTTCAGCTCTAGTAGGGAATAATTGTTGTTTTTTATTCTTGTAGATAAAATCAGACATAACAATATAATAAATATTCATACTGTGTTTACATATTTTTTCAATAGTTTTTTTTTGAGTAACATTTTTTGGAAAAATGAAAATTTTTATTTGAATTATTTTTAAAATCAACAAGATAAATAAAATTTGATTTTAAGAAAAAAATGACTATCGTTTTAAACATTCTTTTAATTACTTCTATTTTTTTTTAATCTAAAAATGAATTTTTTTATAAAAATTTTTTTTCCCAATTAGGTTGTGGGAAAGTCTGTGGGTTATGGTGGAAACTGTGGGAAACTAAGTTAAATTGGCTATTCTGCCTGTGGGAAACTCAGTAGATAAACTTGTGGTTTATCTTTTAAATTTGGCTTTATAATGCGGTTTTATTAAAATTGAGATCTTGACCTATTTATATAAATTTTTACAAAAGTTGTCATGTGCATTTTTTGTTTTTAGTATGTTCATAAAGTGGATTTTTTCATATTTCCTTTTCTGTTCTATTTTTGTTCAATCCGTTTAAAAGTGCATCAAGACTATAAATAGGTTAAAATCTGCTTAATTCGTATGACTAGGTAAGATATGTTTTATGGAAGAATCTTTAAATCTAAGTGAAATCCTTTTTAAACCTAAATTCGTTTATCCTGAGACTTCAGTCATTTCAAATAGTGGCGTGGAACTTCCGGCTTTATCCCGAGAAGACATTTCCTTCGGTTTTGTTATAGATTTCTACAGACCTGTTCTTAAGTTTGAATGGGTTTTCTCTGGAGGAAGCGCTCTTGATATTGATGAGGCTCTTGCAAAAATCTGTGTCTCAAAGAATGTCCGCAGCAGAGATTCTTTACATGATACCGTGAAGGAATACGGCAGCGGTCACTGGAATTTTGAGTTCAATTCCATTGCTCAGAATCGAGTCAACAAGGCTCATGAATGTGAAAGACGAAATGATGTTTTAGGGGCAAGCCACAATTACCGTCTGGCTTCCCGTTATTTCGCCATTGCAGCTTATCCTTTTCTTAAGTCAGATACTTTAGCTCAGAATTCTGATACCCTGTGCCGTACTACCTATAAGAAGATGTATGATATTGATCCTTCCAACGGTATTCTGCAGGAACATTTCTTTAATGTTGACGGAAAAAAGGTCTCTGGCTATCTGCATCTTCCTGATTTAAAGCAGGTCTATCCTTGTGTAATTATTGTCTGTCCGTATGAGAGTAACTTCTCATATGCCTACAGATTCATCAATGATTATCTTGCTAAAGCCAATATTTGTGCCTTTGTACTGGAAATGCCTGGCGCAGGAGCCTGTGAAAAACTGAATCTTAATGATCATTTCTCTATGGCTATAGAGGCTGCTATCGATTATCTTGGAACCTTAAAGTATATTGATGCAACTAACATTGGTCTTTACGGTTCTGGTATCGCTGGTACAGCCTGCATCAGAGCCGCAATTCTCAAGAGTTCAAAGGTTAGAGCTCTTGCTCTGCTGGCTCCATATGTTCATTCTTTCTTTACAGATCAGGAAATCCTGGATTCAATGCCTCTGTGTCTGAGATCTTCTCTGTGCAACCGTCTTGATCTGGATGCTAAGGACTGGGATACTCTAACTCCTCAGTTTAAGGTTTTCTCTCT
The DNA here is from genome assembly GCA_900317105.1 of uncultured Succinatimonas sp. GTDB lineage: Bacteria > Pseudomonadota > Gammaproteobacteria > Enterobacterales > Succinivibrionaceae > Succinivibrio. The sequence goes on from ONFP01000012.1 coordinate 19,411, forward strand.
AAAAGAGCAGGGAATTCTTTCTGGAAGAGGTGGATGTAAGATTCCAACCTATGCAAGTATCGTAAGGGATTCTGTTGTAAGTAAAGAAGATATAACTCTACTAGAGAATAATTTCAGCGATATAACTGTCAAATCTAATGAGAAGATTGGACGTGCTGAGTTTATTCGAAATTCAATTATTGAAGTAACCAAGTTTTTCTCAGAAAAATTTTCATCTGGTAATTAGAAGTGACATCGTTAAAAAATAAGAGAATAGTAATCAAGCTGGGTACAAGTACTCTTACCAACGGCAGTAAAAAGCTCGACAGAGCTCATATGCTTGAGATTGTAAGAACTGTATCTGCTCTGCTTAAAATGAAGGCTCAGGTTATTCTGGTTTCATCCGGTGCTATTGCCGCCGGTCGTGAATTCCTTAATTACCCCGAACTGCCCAAGGATGTCCGTTACAAACAGATGCTTGCCTCTGTAGGTCAGGTTAAACTGATTGAAGAGTGGGAAAAACTGTTCTCTATTTATGATATTCGTATTGGCCAGATCCTGATTACCAGAGCTGATCTTGATAATCGTGAGCGTTACCTTAATGCTCGAGATACATTATTTGCTCTGCTTGAGATGGGAGTGGTTCCTATCATCAATGAAAATGATGCTGTCAGTGTTTCTGAAATCAAAGTTGGTGATAATGACAATCTTGCAGCTCTGTCTGGCGTGCTTATTGAAGCGGACAAGGTTATTCTCTTAACTGACCAGAAAGGGCTTTATACAGGTGATCCAAGACACGATCCCGATGCCAAGCTTATACGAACCGTTGAAAAAATCGATGAACATATCATTGAGATTGCCGGTGGTTCTGGTACCTCTCTGGGCACCGGTGGTATGGCCACCAAGATCAAGGCAGCTCAGGTTGCAACCGATGCTGGTGTGGAGCTTATTATAGCTTCAGGCGCAAATCCTTCTACTCTTGTTGATGTTATTAACAAAAATGCCGAGTGTACTGTATTTCTTCCCTCTAAGAAACCGGTTCTTGCAAGAAAGTCATGGATCAGTACTGCAACCCTTGCGGTTGGTTCTATCTACATTGATGATGGCGCGGCTAAAGCTTTGTTAACTTCCGGTTCTAGTCTCCTGCCTAAGGGAATTACATCTATTAAGGGAGATTTCCTGCGCGGTGCCACTGTGGAGATTAGAAATTCAGAGGACAGGATAATTGCAAGAGGCCTTACCCGTTACTCATCGGATGAGCTGAATCTTATTGCCAAGAAACGCTCCTCTGAGATTGAAAAGACTTTAGGCTTTTCTCATGGTGATGTTGCTGTACATCGTGATGATTTGGTTTTGGTTAACAAGTAGTTTTTTATGACAGATATTATTGAAATCGCTAAAAGAGCCCGCAAAGCCGGTTATGATTTTGCTCTGCTCTCAACTTCAAAGAAAAATGAGGCTCTGCATACTATTGCCTCCATGTTAAGAGATTCTGCTGCAGAGATTTTTGAAACCAATAAAAAGGATGTTGATAGTGCCAGAGCTAAAGGTCTGGCAGAGGCAATGGTCGATCGCCTTACCTTTACACAGGCCCGTTTTGATGAGATGGTGGATGGTCTTGACAAAGTTGCTGCTTTAGAAGATCCATGCGGTAGAACTTTTGATGGCAGAGTATTGCCAAACGGCCTTGAGGTTGTAAAAAAATCAGTTCCTTTCGGTGTTGTAGGTGTTATATATGAGTCCCGTCCAAATGTAACAGTGGATATCGCCGGACTTTGTCTAAAATCTGGCAACGCCTGTATTTTAAGAGGAGGCTCAGAGGCCTTTAATACCAATTCTCTTCTGCACCGTATTATCTGTAGAGCGCTTGAAAAGTGTGGCCTAAATCCTGCTGGTGTATCTTTTGTAGACAGTACCGATAGGGAACAGGTTACCACCATGCTTTCCTTAGATCAGTACATTGATGTACTGATTCCTCGTGGAGGAGAGAAACTTCAGCGTATGTGCCAAAGAGAGTCTTCAATTCCTGTGATTATTGGCGGATTTGGTATTTCTCATATTTTTGTGGATGATTCTGCAGATTTAGAACGCAGTGTTGAGATTATCTTCAATGCTAAGACTCAGAAGCCTTCAGCCTGTAACAGTCTTGATACTCTGCTTGTTCATGAGAAGATTGCAGACAGGTTCCTGCCAATGGTTCTGAGCAGGCTTAAGGAGAAAGAGGTTACTGTTCTTGCTCATGGAGAGGCTTTTGAAAAATGCGCTAACTATCCTTTCCTGGAAAAGGGGAGCAATGAAGATTTTGACAGAGAGTTTTTAGCTCTTAAGATGAATGTAAGAATTGTTTCGGATGTCTATGAGGCAATTACTCATCTGAGAGTTCATAATGCTTCTCATTCAGATTCAATTCTGACTGACAGCAGAAAGAATGCAGAGCTTTTTGTTAAATCAGCAGGATCAGCCTGTGTATACGTAAACGCCTCTACTCGTTTCTCTGATGGTGGGCAGTTTGGTCTTGGAGCTGAAGTTGCCATTTCTACACAGAAACTACATGCCAGAGGACCTATGGCTCTGCAGGAACTTACAACTTATCAGTATGTATGCACTGGAGACTATATCTACAGACACTAGTTCAACTTTTTTATGTCCTCAGAAATACATAGTGTTTCTGAGGACTGATTTCCTTTTCTTCTCCTGTAATAGTTTCTTTCCTGTCTTTCTGTTCTGCAAGTCATAATCATTTTTATTCTCGATGTCCTATCATTTCCTATAATTAAAAAGACTTCCTGTTGTTTTAAACAAACTTCCTTAATGAAATGAGTTAGAAGAAGGTGTGCACATGAGTGAATTAAGCAGAACTGATGTTGAAGACATAGTTAAGAAGATCCTGAATGAGACTCTGGATAAAAAGAATGAGGAACTGGTTCAGAAGATTAGAATTTTTGTGGATATGACCTTAAACAAGATTCTTGAAACAAAACTTAGAACTCTCCTGCAACAGCTTAATTCTGGATTTTCAGAAGGAGCTTCCAGCAGTTCCGACCACCTAAGTGAGCTCAATTCAACCGTAAGTGAAGTTCTGCGTGAACTTAATGCAGTTTCTGAATCCTGTAATGAGCTGCTAGATAAAATTGACAGTCTGGAATTAAGACTTGAAGAACCTTAGTATTCAACATCTTCTGATATATTCAGAAATCATAATCAATTAAGATTGAGTGGTATATTACAGGAACATTCTGATTATATGGAGGATAATGACTGTGAAATCACAGTCATAATCTTTTCTAAGCTTCAGTGTTGATGGCGGTACTGCCGTCAGCACGTCTGTATTTTTCAGGAGTCTTTCCCTGAAGGTAATAACTGAAAGAGAGAATGGTAGCAATAATTACATATAGCTCTTTTGGAATTTCCTCTCCTTCTTTGAGATTTTTCAGCTGATTGAAAAGGGCAGGATCTTTATGTACATAAAGTCCAAGCTCCTTTGCCATATCCACAATCGCCTGGGCTCTGCTTTCATAACCAAGAGCACTTACAAAAGGAGATTCTTTGGCCTCATCGTAGCTTATCGCAACTGCAGCGCTGGCTTTTTCATAAGTCTGCTTAAAGGAAAGATCCTCGTCAGTTGCATCAATCGGTCTGACTTCCTGTGGACTGTTAGGCACATCAGGTTCAACCTGCGTCTCAATGATGTCCTGATCTTTATTTTCCTGATCCATAAAAATCCTCCTGCCCGTCAGATATCAACCGATAAGGTTGCTCCGTCAGAGTTTCTTTCATGAGGGCCTACATCAGGAGAGGCCACTGTATTCTGAATATGAACATTTCCAAGTCGAGCCATGGCTGATCTGGTGGTAATACCGGCCTGCTGCAGCTGCTCTTTTAATACTGGAAGTGCTTCCTGAACCTTCTGCAGTCCTTCGACTGAGCTTGCGATTACTGAAAGTTTCAGCTCTGGAAGTTTTGCTACAGCTTTGATTTCTACAGGGCCAATTCCCTGAAGATCGAATACAAAGGTCAGATGCCAGCTCTTTTTGCCGTCTTCCTCCACTACAGGTCGGGCATTAAATGCTCCCTCTTTGCCCCCATCATAGGATGGAGGCAACGGAATATACTGGAACAGGGCAGGCAGATTTTCCTTTAATGGCTTCTGCATTCTGGATATCTGCTCAAAGGTTTCATCAATCAGCGAAGAAATAGTTCCTCTAGAGCCGGCTCCTAATTCCTTTGAAAGCTTCTTTAGCTCGGCATCGAATTTGTCTTCCATCAGATCGACGTCCTTCTTGAGGAATTTATCAACTGATTTACCCAGCTGACTGAATCTGATTGATAAAAGCAGGAAAGCCCACTGATGAAGAGCGAGAGACATTGATGAATTAGTACTCAATGGTGAGGAAGTGAAACTCAGCCAGTTGGTAACCGATGGCAAATCATTGATTGGGTTTTCAAACTTTTTCAGTAATTCCTTAGCCTGATCTCGTACTACCTGAGGCAGTGCCTGATTGTTAATCTGAGCCTTTAAGGCATGTGTGTACGCATCAAGTGGAGATTCTCTTCCTGAATTCTGAGACATGAGCGCGGCACTTGCAGAGGCTGAATTTAGCTGAAGATTCTGTGATTCAGATTTTACCTCATCAGGTTTCTTTGAGAAGATTGAAGCCAGCCTGCTGAAGAAGCCTGATTTCTCTTTGATCTCACCCACGTCATTTACTACGGTAGGATCTGGAATTGGCTCGCTTCTGCCATTAGTAATCGCAGCGGCACCAGGAGTTTTGGATGGAACTGCACTGATCTTGAAGTCTTCTGAAGACTCTTTGCTGTCTGCTGTATTCTTAACCTTTTCTAAATTCCTAACATCTTTTGGAATTACACCATCATCAAGTTCATCCTCAGGTACGGTCTGAGTCAGAATCTTGGCCTGAAGATTCTGTTCAGTATTAGCAGCATTATTTGAGTTTGCTGTGACCTCAGAGGAGTTGCTTAAACCTGCATTAAAGCCTGAAAGGAAGGAAGGTCTGTTCTGAACAGCTGATTTGAGATCAGAATTGATTCCTTTCTTTTCCGGATCAAGAATCTCTTCAAAGACATCATTGTCTGGGTTTGAGATAGGTGTATCATCTGCAGCCACATCATCCATATTCTGGGCTTCCACAATGCGGCTGTGCATCTGTGCCTGCTGCTCTAAGGTAACTCCAGAACTTTGTGGATTAGTGTTATTCTGTGTTGCCGCATTTTCAGCAGTAGCGGTTGAAGAAACTCCTACTCCTGAAATAGTCGAGAAGTTTGAGGCAAATGGATTTGGTACAGGAGCACTATCTTCTGCTTCAACATCTAAAAGTCCATTAGAATCTGTGTTCTGTTCACTCTGGGCGGCCAGAGCCTGGGCCTGTGCCTGAGCTTTTGCAATCTCCTCCGCTTCAGCTTTATCTAAAGCTTCTGTCATGGCCTGAGCCTGAGCTATGGTCATATTCTGATTTAGCCCGGCACTCTGTGCCTCAATTGGATTCATATTAGGAGATTTTGGCTGAGGCTGGCTTATTACTGTTCCTGACTGTGTAACCAGTACCTGTTCGGTCATATTGGTAACAGTATTCTGAACTGTGCTCTGGGTGGCATTTCCTCCGGAAGTTAGAGCCGCCTGTCTCTGAGCATTCTGTAAGGCCATCTGTTCAGCTTTTGAGGCTTCAATCTGAGCATCAGGATTTGTCTGAGCTGCAGGATTAGAACGGGTGATTATAATCTGACTGTCTTTTTTGATAATTTCATGATCACCCTGAACTTCCTTTGGTGGCAGAGTATTCTGTTTTAATTCCTCTGTGGAGGCTTTTTTAGGCTCAGGGTTATCGTTCTGATGAAGCTCTGGTAAATCTTCAGCTGTTTCCGGATAAGACTGATGCAGCTCTGGCAAGTTGGCATAGATATTCTGTGGCTGTTCAACTGCAGCTGTATTCTGCTGTAGTGCAACATTCTGATAGGCCATGGAAGCGCTGTTCTGATGCAGAGGCTGCTGGGGAGAATTTACTGGCTGCTCACTCTGAGTCTTCACGTCATCATTGTCTAAAGCCACAGCTGAAGCATTTTCTGCAGCGGCCTGTCTTAATTCAGCCTGACGCTCTTCTTCCTGTATCTGCGCTGATCTGTTCTCATTGTTCTGTACAGAGCTTTCCTCCTGAACAGATCTCTGAGTCATTTTCTGTTCTGTTTCTACATCAGTCGCGGTCTGTTCAGCTGTATTCTGTACAGGTGTCTGCGTCTGTGGAGTTACCTGTTCCTGTACAGGCACATTTCCCTCAGGGGCAGCATTTAGAATTCTGCTTTGGGCTTCGGTACTTATCTGTGAGTACAGACGGTTAAGATTCGGATCGGTCTGCGGGGCCTGATTCTGTGTCAGCTCCTGATTCTGCTGCAGTGCTGCACTTGTCTCAGAAGTCTGCACTGCTGCAGGATTTACATAAGTCTCCTCGTTTTGTACCTGAGGGGCACTAGGAGTCTGTGGAACCTGAGCTGCATTTTCTGTGTTGACGGCAATGGCCACTTCAGAGACAGCCACCTCCCTGTTTATGGGCTGATTACTAAGAGGAGCTTCTTCATTCTGTACCAGTTCCTCAATTTCTGATCCATCCTCATTTACACGCTGTTTTAATAGTTCAGCCGTTGAGATTTTATCTGTCTCATCCTGAACTTTCGGTGCAGTTTCCTCGTTTTCAAGCTGTTGCTGCTGTTTTGAAATTCTATCCTGTGTTGTTGAGGAGGTAAAATCCTGCACTAAGGATTCATCAGCAATTCTCTGGGCCTTATGGTAGGAGCTCAGATCGAAGAGGGCTGAACTTGTGTAGCCATAGGATGCCATGTTGGTACTGTAGGATACTTTTACCGGAGTGCTCTGAAATTCAGCTGCTAAACTCTGGGTATTCTGTTTTAATTCCGGCATTGCCTTGTCATTTTGTACCTGAGGTTCTGCTGGAGTCTGAATTCTGTTTCTCTCAGATAGTTCCTGAGCTCTTATAGCCAAGGCTTCTTTTACCATCGAGGCCATTTCACGGGCATTGTTCTGAGAGGCTTCAAGCTGAGCTTTTAGTTCGCTAACTACTTCTGAGGCAGCTGCCTTTGCTGAATTCTGTGAAACCTCTATCTGTGTCTTTACGCTTTCCTTTAAAGCCTCTTTAACCGCCTCCATGGCGAGTTTCTTTATATCATCCGGGCTAAGCTGGTTCTCGACTTTCTGAGGTGTCTTGAGCTGAGACTCTGTATTTTGAACAGTCTTCTGTTCGGTACTTAGATTTTCACTGCGAGGTACGAGGGTGTCTTGCTTTACTGCTTCTGCCTTTGGAGCTTGAACCTCTGCTTTAGTCTGTTCTGACTTCTGAATCGGAGGCTCACTTTTTATCTGCTCACTCTTGGTGTCGGTAGGTTCTGCCTTTGCGGGCTGTTCAGCCTTTACCGTGTCGGTACTGGCTGTTTCAGGTCTGGCTTGCGGAGCTTCAGTTTTTACCTGTTCTGCTTTAACAGTCTGAACTTCTGTCTTAGGCTGTTCAACTGCAGTTTTCTGAATCTCTGCTTTTAACTGTTCACCTTTAAGATTTTCAGCCTGTAAGGTTTTTGCCTCACTCTGTGTCTGTGGCTTAACCTGTTCTAAGGTGGATTTTGTCTGGGAGAGTGTCTTTTCGAAAGACTCATCAACCTTCTTTATATCCTGCTCATTGACATTGGCTAGAGACTGTCTTGTGGCAGGATCTGGAAGCTTGCCTTCTGCGGCAAGTCTGATTCGTTCTTCTCTGAACTGCTGCTGAAGCTTAGCTGCCCTTGCTGACAGTTCTGACAAGGACAGGGTAGAGGCGTCGCGCATCTTCCCTTCAGAGGATGTTTTTACATTTTCCTCAGCAGCCTCAGTACTCTGTGCCTGGACAGTTCTGTCTGATGCCGGAATCAGATTTCCCTTGCGTGCGGTTACTGCTGCCTTGTGAATCAGATCGTGGATTCGTTTTGCAGTGTTTTTTGAAATGTCGTCGTTGTACTCGTTCTCTGTCTCCGAGGCTTCAGCCTTCTGACGGTTCTGCTTGAAGATATCAAGATAGGTTGAACCCTCAGGAAATTCATCTAAGGCCTTACGCAGATACCTTGTCATAATCTGTGGAGTTGAAGTGCCTGGTTTTGGTTTCTCAACCGGAGCGTCAACCTCAAGCTTCTCTAATACTTCGGGCTGATTGCTTTTTACATAGGCTATGGATGCTGACAGGACATCAGAGGTTGCTATTTTTGATCTTAAGGATAACTCTGACTGAGGCGGATAAACTTCTCTTATAGCAAGATCACGCTGCAGTCCGGCACCCATGTTCTCATAGTCTGTAAGATTAACCACACTCTGACAGATAAGCTTTGACAGATTCTTTCCGGCAGGAACTCCCTCACTTAGTGAATCCGGAAGCTTTTTCATGTTCTGTTCTAAAGTTGAGGCCGCATCTCGAGAGCGGACCATTTCCTTTGAGGTGGACAGATCCTGAGCTACCTTTTCCTGAAGTGAAGGATCTCTGTTGATAACCTGAACGGTAAGCTTGCGGTAATGTCCCATGGAAGAGGATTCTCTGTCAACGTCTACATCCTTTACAGACTGAGGATCCTGTACATAGGTGTTTAGGGATGAAGATAACTGATTGTAGGTTCTCTGTGATGATTCGGCCAATAGCCCCTTCTGTCGGGACATAACACTTATGTAGTTTGCAGTGGCCTGAGTATTGATTCTGGCTGGTTCTTTGGCAGCCCTGGTTTCATTCTCTGATACAGAGACTTCAGATTGAACTTTCTCTGAGCTCTTTACTTCAATATCTAAGTTATCCATTCGTGCTTAATCTTATGTAATACGTATTATGACGGTATGATAGCAAAAAATTTTCCAAATTAGATATTGATCTCTCACGCTTTTGTAAAAAACCGGTAAGGAAGTAGTGGCTTGCTTCGCATTTTTGTCGTTTCTTTGGTGCACTTGTCTTTTCAATGGATGAAAATTACCAATGCTGTTGTAGAATGTAATAAAAAAGAATTAGGTAGGTTGTTATGAATCTTAAAAAGAAAATGGTATCAGTTGCAGTTACTCTTGCTCTTATTATAGGAGGAACTGCTCAGGCATTTCATTCTAATTACAGCCCAATGGCACCAAGACAGCTTACCTATAAAGCTTCTCACGCCGATTACAGTTACGGCCTTACTATTCTTCCAGGAAATTCCATTGATTCAATTGAAGGTTTAAACCGTAACGGACCTTGGCAGACCAACTACTATGTTCTTGACAGATATATTCTAAGACCTGTGGCTCATGGTTATGCCAAGCTTCCTCAGTTTACCCGTACCGGTATTCACAATTTTATCGGTAATGTCGGAGAGCTGAACAATACCGTAAACAACCTGTTTTTAGGTAATTTTGCTGACAGCGGAATATCCATAAGCCGTTTTGCCATCAATTCAACCATCGGTATTTTAGGTCTCTTTGATGTTGCTACCCCTATGGGTGTCGAACGTAAAGAAATGAGCTTTGATACTGTGCAGGGCAGGGCAGGTGCTGACAGCGGTGCCTATCTTATGATTCCTGCAGTGGGCCCTTCAACCGAAAGAGCCATACACGGTACTGTAGTTGATGCCTGGCCAACCTATCTGGTTCCACCTCTAATCGGCTGGACCTTTAATGCCATCAGTGCCATTGATACCAGAGCTGGTCTCATCCCTCAGGAGGAGATGATAGATAACGCAGTTGATCCATATGCACAGGTAAGAACTGCTTATCTGCAGTATCGTGAGGGTAAGGTTAACCCTGATGCCGCTATGGAAAACAAGAAAGACGAGAATGTCGAAGAATTTTTAGAAGAGATTGACTAACAGATGAGTGCCGTAGAACTAGAAAAAATCCGAGAAGAAATAAACGATACCGACAGGGAGCTTATAAGGTTACTAAAAAAAAGATTTGATCTCGTATCTAAGGCTGCGGTTTCCAAAAAAGACTTCGGGGATAAGGTCTATTCACGTGAGCGCGAGGCCTATGTGATAGGCTCTGCAGAAAAGTATGCTGTTGAAAACGGTCTTCCCGAAGGTCTGCTTTCAGATGTCATGAAGCGTCTGTTAAGAGAGTCCTACAAAATCTGTTCTGCTACTGATTTTTCTTATCCTAAAACTTTAAAGGAATCCGGAGATATTGTTATTGTCGGCGGCAATGGCGGTATGGGCCGGATTTTTTCAAGATATTTTGAGGCATCAGGCTACAAGGTATTTTCCTTTGGACACAGAGGCTGGGATAAGGCTCCAGAATATCTTAAGAATGCCAAAGTGGTAATTGTCACCGTGCCTATTGATGTTACAGTAGAGGTAATACAGAAGCTTTCTCCTCTTTTAAGAGAGGATCAGATCCTCTGTGATTTCACTTCTGTAAAGGCTCCGATTGTAGATGCCATGATGAAATATCACAAGGGGCCGGTTTTAGGTTTGCACCCTATGTTCGGACCTGATGTTAAGAGCCTTGTTAAACAGGTGATTGTAACTGTTCCTCAGCGAGATGAGAAAGCCTCGGAATTTCTTGTTGAACAGTTTAGAATCTGGGGCGCTAAAATCGTTAAATCAGAAGCCTCCGATCATGATAAGGCGATGAGCATTATTCAGGCTCTGCGTCATTTCGGCACCTACAGCTACGGTTCTTTCCTGCAGTCTCTGAATCCGGATTTAAAACGCCTGATTGAACTCTCCTCTCCTATTTACAGAATGGAGCTGATGATGGTAGGCCGACTTTTTGCGCAGGATCCTCGTCTGTATGGCGATATCATCATGTCCTCAGATGCTAATTTAGAGCTTATAGAAAAGTTTGTAAGATCCCTGTCTAAGGATTTGAGTATTGTTAAGGATAAAGATCTGGATGCCTTTACTGAACGTTTCTTAAAGACCCGTGAGTATTTTGGCGAGTTTGCTGATGTGGCTTTCAAAGAGAGTGGCTCATTACTGGCTAAACTACAGGATGAAAGACAGTGAAAAGATTAGTTAAATATCTGGCTGTTTTTTCGGCTGTCATTCTGATCCTTTTTTCTATAGCTCTGGTGATTGCAAGTAATCTTTATAACTCAAAGATTCAGAGTGTTATCAGAAAAATAAACTCAAAGCAGCATTATGCCGTCTTAAACTATTCTCCTCTGTCTTCCTCGATTCTAGACAAGGAAGGTCTTTTATCGGTGGAGGTCCCTGCTTCAAAATATGGAAAGATAAAAGCCGTCTTCAAGGTTAATGTGGATTTTTCCTTCTCCTCTGTAAAGGCAACTTTTTCAAAAATGGATCACGAGGGCAATATAGACAGCATTCTTGCCTCTATGAAGATTCCTCCATTAAAGCTTGATGGCGCTATTGCCTTCTATCCATGGCAGCTTAAGGGCAGCGGAGCTGTTAAAACTTCAGCCTTCACTTTACCTGTAGATGGCGGAGAGTGCAGATTCGGAGAGAACTCATTTTATGTTTCCGGCCGTTCTAAGACAAGTCTTGATGTAGGCTTTGCCTCTGCAGGTATAAAATGCCATGCCTATGAATACTACAATCATAAGCCTGCCTATCAGGTGGATTTTCTGGATTTAAAGGTAACGGCAAAACCGGTTTTAGACATTGAGAATAAGAATGTTTCACTGGATAAGGTTAACGTAAAGTTTGATACTCTTCTGGTGGATACCTCAACAATCTATATGATTGGTTTCTCTCCAGAGGATAAGGTTCGTGACCCATCGTTACGTGACAGCTTTAAACTCTCAGCCTTTAATGTTGATCTGTCCCTGTCAGACAAGGATTATTACAACCGACGTGAACTCTCATCTGACGGTTCTATGACCATTGAGTTTGCTATGCCTCATGAGAAAGACTCAAAGGTATTACCTTACTACGATCTTTCCGATTTAAACTATGATGTTAAGATTGGAAATTTCAATGTGGAGGCTCTTATTGCTGCAGCTAAACATCCTGAGGCAGTAAATAGAATTATTGCTGCACTTTCAAAGCCTCTGAACTTTAACCTTAAGAACCTGTCATTCAGACATGCCGGTTCTAATGTTTCCACTTCAGGCCGAGCCAGCGTAATTTTAGATCCTAACTCAGGCAAACCTCAGAATGTTGATGCTACAATCAGCGCAAAGGCTGACAGAGCTTTTGTTGATTCTCTGGTTTCAGCTCAATATGAGCAGGGGCTTTTTGATTTGATGCAGAGTGGTGCTATAAACCTATCTCGTGGTGTCTATTCAACAACTCTTGATATTAAAGGTAAGGATATCAGATTAAACGGTGTTCCTTACAATGCCTCAGATGACAGAAATGATTCTGAGTCAGAGAGTGATGTTTCTGTACCACAGAAGTCACTTGATGAATAATTTTTAACGTGGAGATTAGCTGACAATGCGTATTATTTTATATATCGGAATGCAGATTGCTGTTCTGCTTTTGGTTAGTATAGTTGGCTCTGTACTGCTGAATATCTTTGGCATTCAGATTAACCCTAACGATTACATGTCATTGCTTGTGATGTGTGCTATTTTCGGATGTGCCGGGTCTCTGATATCTCTTATGATGTCAAAGTTCATGTGTAAGAAGTCCTATGGAGTTCAGGTTATAGATACACCTAGAAACTCTCAGGAAGCTTTTCTGGTTAATACTGTTGCCATGCTCTGTCAGAAGGATGGTCTTAAGATGCCAGAGGTTGGTATCTACAATTCCCCTGATCCAAATGCCTTTGCAACTGGGGCATCAAAAGATGCCGCTCTGGTTGCAGTTTCCACCGGACTTTTGAATTCTATGTCCCAGCAGGAGGTAACCGGTGTTCTTGGCCATGAGATTTCTCACATTAAAAATGGTGATATGGTTACCATGGCACTGCTGCAGGGAGTTTTAAACACCTTTGTGTATTTCTTCTCATACATTATAACATTCGCCATCGTCAACGCGTCCAGAGGAAATAACTCTGATTCCCAGAGATCTCCATCCTTTGGTTCAAGTATGATGTTTTATACCATCAACTCTATTATGCAGACTGTATTCGGTTTATTGGCCACAATGCTGTTAATGTGGTTCTCCCGCTATCGTGAGTACAGAGCAGATGCTGGTTCTGCCGAGCTTAACGGTAAACAGTGCATGATCAGTGCTCTTGAAGCTTTACAGCGAGGAGTTCAGCCTCAGGCAAACAAGGAGAAGAGCTACATGCAGGCTCTATGCATTAACGGTCCTGCAACTTTGTCTGAGCTTTTTATGTCTCATCCTCCTCTAGAGAAGAGAATTGCTGCATTAAGAGAATCTTCTTTGTAAGGAATTGTTATGTTTGAGAGAAGAGATCATGCTTTCATCGTTGCAGAGCTTTCCGGCAATCATAACGGTTCTCTTGACAGAGCCATTGAGCTTATGGAGCTTGCTCATGAGTGTGGTGCTGATGCCATTAAGATTCAGACCTATACTGAAGACAGTCTGACTATTGACTCAGATAGAGATGAGTTTATGCTCAGAGGTGGTCTGTGGGGAGGTCAGAGCTATTATGAGCTTTATAAGAAAGCTAAGACTCCTCGTGAATGGATGAAGCCTCTTTTTTCTCATGCAAAAGCTCATGGTATTCTTCTTTTCAGCTCTCCTTTCTCCTATGATGATGTAGACTGTCTGGAGGAGGCTGGATGTCCTGCTTACAAGATTGCCTCCTATGAGCTTAATGATATCGGACTTATCGACTATTGCGCATCCTTTGGCAAGCCAATGGTCATGTCTACCGGTCTGGCACTGGAAGAGGAAATTGACAGAGCGGTTGCTGCTGTCAGAAAAAGAGGGGTAACTGATTTAACTCTTCTTCACTGTGAAAGCCGATATCCAGCTGTTCCTGAGAAGTTTAATCTGAAGGCTATTCCTTATCTTAAGGATAGATACGGCTGTAAAAGTGGTCTATCCAATCATGCTCTAGGAGATGAACTTGATATTGCTGCCATAGCCTTAGGTGCAGACATGATTGAAAAGCACTTTACGGATGACAGACAAAAGGGTGGGGTAGATAGCGCCTTTTCAATGGATGTTAGTGATCTGAAAAAGCTTGTTGCTGACTCCAGAATGGTTGTTTCTTCAATGGGACGCTACGGAATTTATCTTCATGAGGATGAATACGGGGCAAGGGCAGGGCGTCGTTCCATCTATCTTGTTAAGGATATTAAAAAGGGAGAGACCCTAACCCCATCTCATGTCAAATCAATAAGACCTGCCTTAGGGCTTGAACCTTATCTATTAGAGTCTGTTTTAGGAAAAAAGGCTCTTTGTGATCTTAAGGCGCCGCTTCCGTTGAAAGCGGAGAATTTCCAGAACTGAAATTCTTTTTGCAATTGAACTGTTATCTGTAATCTTAAGTCGCAGCAGTTTGCTAAAAAAACGACAGAGAATTAAAACATTCCTGTCGTGTTCTTCCAGATCTGTATGCAGGATGTCTCCTGTTAAACAATCGTGCTCAGCATTGTCAGTGGATTATTTACGTTCTCGAATTTACTTTCCTGCTGTTCTTCACGGGAAAGAGATAGCCATTCCTTCCAGTAGCGAACTGCTCTGACAAACATTACCAGGATCTTTTCAAAATCAGAATAAGGGACATCTCCGTCAATCAGTCGGTGAAGGACAAAGTTTCCATCATTTTCATTGATGGAGATAACTCCCTGACCAGTCTCGTTTCCTAGATAGTTGGCACTTAAGATTCTTTTGAAGACAAAACGGATATCTTTGGCTACACCTATATCTGCAAAGATATAGAGCTGCTTTTTATATAATTTTTCTAATTAAATTGCTCTACATCTACTGATTTGGATCTCAATTTTATTAATATTTTTTTTTTACTTTTTATATGAAAATATTCTGAATCTGAGAATTTTGAATAATGCTTTTTTAATAATATATGAGCGGTAAGATGTGATTAAGAAAATTCTTTTTTTCAATAAACAGACTGTTATTTAAGAAAAGTTCCTATGATTTAAAAAAATGCTAAGCTTTTATGTGAGTATAATAAAATTCATCTATATGTGTTTTTTTTGGAAAAATTACATACTTCTTTTAAAAATCAAATAAAAATCGCAAATTTGAATAAATCTTGTCAAATTCTACTGAATAACCACTGTGTTTTCGTCTCAACAATTAATTCATAACTAGAATTAAAAAGATCCCAAAGCTAAATTGGGTAGGATTTAACTGACAGCAGGTGTAGTGAAATGTTTCGTAAGTTATTTTCTTTATCTTTCGTTTTTTATTTCCTTTTTGGATGCATCTCTGAATGTTATGCCGCAAGGATTGGTATTGCCATGCCTAATACGGTGGTTCCTCGCTGGCAGACAGACGGTGCAACTTTAAAGGATGAGTTTGAAGCTACAGATAATGAGGTCATACTTGTTTTTGCAGACAATAAGAAAGAGACTCAGATTGCTCAGCTTGAGGATATGATTGCTCAGAAATGTGATGCTCTGTTAGTTGTTCCTGTTGACGGCAGATCACTTACAGATGTTCTGGCTAAAGCAAAACAGGCAGGGATCAGGATTATTTCCTATGACCGTCTGATTATGAATTCAGATGCCGTTGATTATTACGCTAGCTTTGATAACTTCAAGGTCGGTCTGCTGCAAGGCTCTTTTATTGAGGAAAAACTAAATCTAAAGAATGATGATTCTCCTAAGAACATCGAGTTCTTCACAGGCTCAATTGATGATAACAACGTAAACTTTCTGTGGGCCGGTGATATGGAGGTGTTAAAACCATATCTGGTTTCAGGCCGTCTGGTCTGCAAATCCAATCAGACCTCCAAGGAAGATGCTGCTGTTCATCGCTGGCTTGCTGAAAATGCCAGGGACCGTATGGTCAAGCTGATTCAGGCTCATAATTATGGACCAAAACCAGGTCAGACTCGTCTGGATGCTGTTCTGTGTCCTAATGATACTGTAGCAAATGCCGTTATTGAGGTTTTAATCAAGCTGAGCGGCTATGATGTCTCAAATATGCCTGTGATTACAGGTCAGGACTGTTCAAAGGCAGGAGCTAAGAACATCAGAAACGGTCTGCAGTCAATGTGTGTATTCAAGGACTCAAGAATTCTGGCAATCCACGTGGTGGATATGGTTAATCAGATGCTTTCAGGTGAGGAGGTTGATGTAAACGATACTACCTCATATGACAACGGTACAGGTGTAATTCCTGCCTACCTGTGTGATCCTAAGGTGGTTAACAAGGAGAATATCAAGGAGCTCCTGATTGATACCGGATACTACACTCTAAAAGATCTCAAATAACCTTCTGTTTTACTATTTTTGAAGGAGCCGGGACTTATGATGTATCCGGCTCTTTTTTATTCTTTTTCTAATTGACATCATTTTTAGGAGAGAATAATATTTTTATATGCAACAGGTGTTGCATAACATGAAGACTTTTTTAGAGTGATGTGATTTCATGCCACCAAAATTTAAAGTTACTAAAGAAGAAATAATTCAAGCAGCCTTGGCTATCACCAGAAAGCAGGGAATAGATGCTGTTTCTGCCAGAGAAATTGCTGCCTTCCTGGGGGTCTCCTCAAGACCAATTTTTTCGTGGTTTGATGGAATGGCCCAGGTTAAAGAAGCTGTTTGTGAGGAAGGAAAAAGAATCTTTTCAGAATATGTTCAAAGAGGCCTTGAGCAGCCAATTCCGTTCTTAGGTGTTGGCCAGCAGTATATTCGCTTCGCTAAAGAGGAAGGTGAACTTTATAAGCTTCTTTTTTTAACCTTCCCAAAGGACAGCCAGGGAGGTGCGATCAGAGCAATGCAGTGTGCTCAGGAGCTGGTGCGTCCATCGCTGATGAATATATACAGAATGGATGCCCAGATGGCTGACAACTATTTTAGAGACATGTGGCTTGTAGCTTTCAGCTTTGGAACTCTGATAGTTACGAATGGATGTTTTTTCACCGACATTCAGATGTCGCAAATCATGAGTGAGTTCAGTTTGGCAATCTGTAAGGCATACAAGGAAATACCAGGATTTTCTGAAGGTATATACGACAAGGATGCAGCTTTTAAAGCAGTAATCAATGGATCAGATAGAGAACAGGACAGATAGGTAATTAAGGAGGAGTCAAATGAAAACGATTGGTCTTATTGGAGGTATGAGCTGGGAGAGTACCATTACCTACTATGAGATTATGAACAGTCAGGCTGCAAAGCGGCTTGGCGGTTTCCACTGTGCGAAGATCCTGATGTACAACGTGGATTTTGCCGAGCTTGAAGAGAATATGTCAAAAGGCAACTGGGATGGCAATGCAAAAATCCTTTCAGATGCAGCCAGAACTCTTGAAAAGGGAGGCGCAGACTTTATTGTTATCGCAACCAACACCATGCACAAGCTGGTTCCTTTAATTGAAAAGAACATCCGTATTCCTGTTCTGCATATTGCAGATGCAACCGCGGCCAGAATTAAAAGAGATAATTTCAAAAAGATTGGCCTGTTAGGCACCAAATTCACTATGACTCAGGATTTCATTAAAGATCGACTGAAAAACGCTGGACTTGAAGTGATGGTTCCGGATGATAAGGATATTGAGATTGTTAATGACGTTATCTTCAATGAACTATGTTTAGGCAAGGTTCTTAAGAGTTCCAGAGAGGAATATCAGAGAATCATCTCCTACATGAAGGATAGAGGCGCGGAAGGTGTGATTTTAGGCTGCACAGAAATCGGTATGCTTATAAGTGAAAAGGACAGTGTACTTCCTGTCTATGATACTACAGTCATTCATGCTGAAGAGGCTATCTTAAAGGCTTTAGCGTAGCTACTTTTGATTGATTAAAAGAAACTCGTAATTTTGCGCACGTCTGCAGGATATTGCCTGCTTATCGTGCGTTTTTTTTCTGCACATATAAAGCGGTAATTCTACTTTTCTCAAAGCAAGCTTTGTTCTCTTAATTTATGTCTATAGATGTCGAATATTTTTGTTTCGTATAGAACCATACAGGTTCCATTTTGGTGAAAATAATACAATTTTTTTTGGAGGTAGTATTTTTGGGATAAACTCTTTGTATAGTTTATTTTAATTAAGGAATGATGATGAAACTATATAAAAAACTTCTGGCAGCAGTTCTATGTACCTTTGTCTGCTCAGCAGAGGCCGCTGGTGATACAATTATTGTTGGCACAGAACCAACCTTTGCGCCTTTCGGCTTTATAGACAGTAAGACTAACGAAATTGTCGGCTTTGATATTGACCTTATCAATGCGATCGGTAAAGAAGCCAATCTGGATATTAAGATTGAGCCAATGCAGTTTGACGGTCTAATTCCAAGTCTGATGTCTTCCTCTATTGATGCGGTGATTTCAGGTCTTACCATTACTGATGAGCGTAAAAAGCAGGTGCTGTTCTCTGATGGTTATTATACTGCCGCACAGGATCTGATGGTAAGAAAGGAAGATCTTGGCAAATACACCGCAATGAACGATCTTAAGGGAAAGGCTGTATGCGTACAGATTGGTTCTGCCGGAGCCGATATTGCTGCTGGTATTCCTGATGCCAGGATTGTTACCTTCAACACCATGGTTGAGGCATTTATGGAACTTAAGCGTAAGGGGTGTGATGCTTCAATAACAGGAACTCCTGTAAATCAGTACTACCTGACCTCAACAGGTGAGAAAGAGCTTGCTCATGTTCCTGAGAGTGCGGTAAATGCAAAACAGCTTGGTATAGCAGTTAACCAGAAAAATACCGCTCTTGTTGAGAAAATCAACTCTGGCTTGAAAAAACTTCGTGAAAACGGTGTATATGATGAGCTGTACAGGAAGTGGTTTAATCAGTAGGCAGCTGTAGTCTTTAATCTTCTTTTCAAATATAAGGACTGAGATTATCTATTGTCCAGTCCTTATTCAAGACTGCAGAAAAGGCAGTAAACTTCGGTAGGTTATCAGTTGAATGCGCTATAACGGCATAGTATGTTTGTATAAATGTAACTACGTATATTGTTATGGTCCTGCAATAATAACGGAATTTAAAAATTTGTTAATGAGTTCTAGGTAATAACATAAACTTTTTTTAACTGTAGTGCTTTATTCTCTATAATAAGTATAAATAAAGGTAGGTGCCGCAAATGAATACAACTGATCTGAATAAACTGCTTCAAAGACTCTCAGATTACGATCTTCCTCCGTTTGACTCGTACGGTTTGACTTCGGCAAGACTTAATGACGGTAACCTGCTGAATATCTATGCGGCAGAGGAGTCTTTAATGCTGTTTATGCAGGTTGAGGTTCTTGGTAATGCTGCTGAAGATCATCCAGAGATATTTCGCGAACTTCTGCATTCAAATATCATAGGTGGACGTTTCGGAAATATGAGAATTGTCTACGACGATGAATCAACTGCAGTCTGGGTATGTCATGATGTTCTGTTTGAAACTATAAATGGTGACAGCCTTATCTCTGAAGTTGATAACTTTGTAAAAAATGCGCCTCTCCTGATTAACATACTAAGAGAAGATATAATTGCAGCCTATCTGGAACAATCAGATACAGCTGAAGCCCCTCGCAATCACAGTGAAGCAAAGACTACCATCAATATTGACAACTTTCTAAGTGTCTAGAGCGACTCCACGGAGAAAAGCTAATAGAACTCTGGCGGAGTTTTTATTTGTTTTTTTTACCAGTATTACGTTATGCAAAAAAGCATAAAAAAGCCGTCTTTTTAGTGTTTTTAAAACAGAAAAGACGGCGGTGAGTGTAGCAATCTAATTGACGCTTAAACCTTAAGTTCCTTAACTTCTTCTAATAGTTCATTAAGCAGACTTACAGATTCAGAAACACACTGCTTAGCCTCGTCAACCTCGGTGGTGAGATCTTTTGCCATCTCGGTAATATTCTGCATATTAGTAGAGATTTCAGCGGTTGCAGTTGTCTGCTGTTCAGCTGCTGTAGCAATCTGTGTAATCTGTGAGTTAACTCCTGATACCTGATCTGAAATAGAGCCCAGCAGGGTAGAAACTCCAGAGGCCTTTTCTGCCAGAATATTCATGGTTTCAAGTGATGCGGTCATGGACTGGTTGGCTTCATTTGCATCGGTCTGAATCTGGGTTACCATGCTGATGATTTCCTGAGTTGAACTTCCTGTTCTTGATGCAAGTGAACGCACCTCATCTGCAACCACAGCGAAGCCCTTACCAGCCTCACCGGCACGAGCTGCCTCAATAGCTGCGTTCAGAGCCAGCAGATTAGTCTGAGAAGCAATGTCTTCAATGGTTTGGACAATAGTACCAATCTTCTGAGACTGATCTACAAGAGCCTGAATCTGAGCCGCATCTCTCTTAGAACGCTCAACCTGCTCATGAATACCTGCAATGGTTGATTCAACCTCGGATACACCCTGATTGGTGGTTACGTTGGACTGATCAGCGGAAGCTGCTGCATTCTCACAGTTCTTGGCAATATCACCGGTAGTTGACACCATCTCATCTGAAGCGGCAGCCACCGTAAGAGCTCGGTTCTGGGTGTTCTGTGAGGATTCGTTAATACGGTTGGTTACATCATTGATGGCTGTAATCTTCTCTTCAATTGCAAAAGTCTTGGTTTTGGTGTGTCCAACCAGTGAATTCATCTGCTGACGCATATTCTCGATTCTCTTTAATAGAGTACCGAACTCATCAAGACGACGGGAATGGGTTTCATGGGTTAGATCACCACTGGCGATTTTGTCAGCGGCTCCTACAGCCTGATTCAGAGCCTTGACGATGCTGCCAGAGAAGAGCAGGGCTATAGTTACCGCAATGACCACTGCGGCCACTGATATCACAAGAATAATTAGTATAGGAGTGGTACTTGCAATGGTATCAACTCTGCCTGTAGTCTGCTGAATCTGGTGCTTTGTAATTGCAAGCGAATGCGACTTAACACTGTCGCTCACCCTAAAGAGGCTCTTTTCGTAGATAATCTGAGCCATAGGAGCATTATTCTGTTGAACGATTGGCAGGAATTTCTCGTTGACCAGCGCTATGTATTCCTTAACACCGGCTGCAATAGGATCAACATCCTTACGGTTATTGGTATCGGTTTTATCAATAAAATCTGTAGCTTCTTGAAGGGCGGCCATATTCTCTTTCAGATTCTGTTCCACCTGAGGTGAGAAGGTCTTCAGATCTGACTGAATACCAAAGCACAGCTGGTCAACATCCTCCATGGAATAGTAAATCTTGATGACAGCTTCGTATCGTGTGCCCAGAATGAAGTGGACATATTTAATTACATCATTGGTTTTAAAGAGTTGAACTAGAGAGATTGCGGAGATTAGGATTGTTAGAATAATGATTGAGAAAAAGGCTGATACAAGTTTTCCTCGTACAGACATTTTATTGAACATAAGCATACCTATCCCTCACATACACGGGATCTTAAATACTATACGGGTAATTAGCTGATTAATTTAGAAAAGATATCGATCTAAAAAGATGAGGCTTCAAAGAAGCGGTTGTTCATT
>ONFP01000177.1 GCA_900317105.1 uncultured Succinatimonas sp.
ATTTGATTTCAACATTGTTTAAAGTCTGTGAAGAAACGGCACCGGTAAAAACAAGGCATAACGCTGCCGCCAGATTTAATAGGATTTTTCTTATTCCTGACATAAACATCTCTTACTGATTCCCATAAGGGATTAAAAATAAAAAGATGGGTGCGGTAATGTTTTGTGTACTCATTATGTTCTGAAAGGAATTGTTATTAGAATAAATTCCGCACCCACGAAAAGTTTGTGCGGGTATTATGAGGGCAAAAAAAATTGCCTTACACGTAAGGGGGTCATTTTTTACCCACTTACGTGTAAAGGACTATTTATCTTCTTGATTTGTAAAGTAATAAAAATATTAAAAAAATGTGTTCCGCTGGAAAGGCCAAATCAGTTTATGGCCAATATATTTTTCAAAATACACTATCGATTTCAGATTCATAAACAATGCAGAATTTCATCAAAGAAACCTGATATCTCTCTGATGTGATCCCTTAAGACTGATTTGTCCTCCTTTACCTTATTCTGTATTGAATTTTTTAGTCTTATTATGTCAAATCAGGTTTTAAGCCACATGAATGAAATGGCCTTAAATCTGGTCCTGTTTGCAAAGTTAGAGATCATGGCAATTGTAAATACCTACGTTAAAATGCAGCAGTCTGTACATTCTAACTTACGCGGTTCGCAAGTTTCACTCATAATAAAGCTCAGTTTCTTGGTTCGAACAAGATACCAGAAGATCTCCCCACTTTAGACTTTCTTCCCATCTCCCCACCTCCCACTCCAGAGCTCTTTACTCCAAAACCTACAGCTCGATCTCATATCTGCTATAATGAAGACAGCAAAGGTTTAAGGATACAGCTTTATGTCAGAGAGTACAGTCAAATTACTTAATAATCCTTATGGACAGGTTACATTTAATTTATTCCGTCAGGAAGAACAGGCCTTTGTTGATAAGAGTCTCTCCATTAAATATCTGGATGATAATGGTACAAGTAAATATCCAGTCCTCCTGCGTCCCCGTCGTTTTGGCAAGTCTACCTTTGTGCAGATGCTCAAGTGTTTTTACGACATTTCCTATCAGGACAGGTATGAGGAGCTGTTTTCTGGCACCAGGATTTATGATCTCAATCTCCCAACTCACAACAGCTATCATGTAATCAATTTCGATTTTTCCGCAGTTTCAACAGGGGATCTGAATAAGCTTTTAACCAGTTTTTTTGTTGCTGTTTCTCGTGGAATTGATGACTTTATTTTAAGATATCCTGACTTTGTTTTTGATTATTCTAAGCTTGATGAAACCGATCCTGCCACATTGTTTACAAAATTTTCTATGGCCTATAGAAAATTCTCAAAAAGCCAGAATCTCTATGTCATGATTGATGAGTATGATCATTTTGCCAATGAAATCTTATCTAAGGATTTAGAGTTATTCTTAAAAATAACCAGTAAGGATGGGGTTCTTAAGACTTTTTATGCTACAATAAAATCCCTAACCACCGATACTATTGCCAAGACCTTTATAACAGGAGTCTCCTCTGTTTCCTTAGATTCACTAACCTCAGGCTTTAATATTGCAAGTAATGTTACTGATCTGGACTGCTTTAATGAGTACGCAGGTTTTACCGAGGATGAACTGGATATTCTCATCCCTAAGCTTGTGGATGTAGAGAAGCTAGGAGTAACCACAAAAGAAATCATTGAGAGAATGAAACCCGTCTATGACGGCTACTGTTTTTCAGCTGAAGCTGATAAGACAGTCTACAATTCCTCCATGTGTCTTTACTACCTTAACAAAGTCCGTCAGAAAGGAGTATTCCTCAATCCAGAGGATTATCTTGATCCTGCCTGCGATCAGGACGGCTACAAGCTTGAGCAGTTGTTTGGGCTTGCAGATAAAGACACAGTTGATAAGATCATTGACAGATACCTTCAGGGAGAGCCTTTTAATCTTCTGAAGCTCTCTGAGAATATCAATCTCAATCAGGTAAGGAAATACTCTCGAGAACAGCTTTTATCCATGCTCTACTATCTTGGTTATCTGACCCTAAACAGGAATTCAACCTTAGATAGCGGTATTTCTCTGGTGATCCCAAATCAGTTCATGTCAAAGCTTTTTGCCAACTGCACTATCGAGTTCAGATTCAGAAACAATGCTGTATTCTCCTCACAGAAACTTGATATTTCTTCTCTAATGGCCGTTGAGGATGACTTATCCTCATTTGCCTCATCCTGTACTGAATTTTTAAGTCTGATTATGTCAAATCAGGTACTGGTGCATATGAAGGAAATGGCCTTAAATCTGGTTCTGTACGCCAAGCTTGAAGAACTTTCCAAGGATGATTTTGAGGTAAGACTGCAGAAATCCCTAAGAGTCGTAGGAGAGGGAGAGAAATTTGCAGATCTGGTTGTAACTGTAAACAAAGGTACTAGCAATGAGTGCATCTACCTGATTGAGCTTAAATATCTTACCAGAAC
>ONFP01000180.1 GCA_900317105.1 uncultured Succinatimonas sp.
GTTAGAGCAACATATGCAAGACGAACATTCTCCTGCATAGTTTCCCGCTTTACAATGTTTTCTGCTGTTATGGTGTCATTTCCTACCTGAACGGGATAATCTTTATTCAGAGTGATTGCCAGGTGCTGTTGCTTTGGATCGTAGTAGGTATATATTTTTCTGGAGCTGCCACATAAGGATTTTAAACTGTCATCCATTGATCCTTCTTTGTTATAAAGATATGGAAGAAACACCAGCGGAAACTGCAGTCCCTTTGAGCTGTGAATAGTGTAGATTTTTACCAGACTTTTTTCTGATTCGAGGCGTTTTTTCTCAAAATCAGAGTCATAATAGTCGTTCTCAGATGAGAAGAGCATGTCCTTAAACCAGAGCAGCTGACTTTTCGCTCCCAGTATTTTGCCATGCTGAGTCTGAATAATTTCAGAGATATGAATATAGTCAGTCAAGGCTCTCTCTCCAGAATCCAGACTCATTATTCTGCTGAACAGCTCTTTTTTCATCAGAAAATAGAAAAAAGCAGTGGCAAATCCAAAGCTTTCCCATTTTTTCAGACATTCGCTTAAAAGCTGGATCTCCTCGTCAATTTTATCTTCGTTGATAACCTTTTTAAATTCATCGAAATCTGGTGATATCAGAGATGAACCGAATAGTCGGGCAATCTTGTCTTTTTTGGTGTAATTACAGATAGCCTCCATGAGATAAACTATATTCAATGCTGCCTCAGAAGGCTTTCTTTCAATTACTCCGTGAGTGTTGTCATACTCAAAGAGCACAGAGGATTTATCTGAATAATAAACCGCTGGAATATTTAGCTCTTTAAGAGCGTTGATTATTTCCTGACTTTCCTTTCCGGTTCTAACCAGAACAGCTATATCTCCAGGCAGAACTTTTTTCTTGTTCTCATCCTCTGTTTTTGAGTCAGAGTTCTCCTCTTTTTTTGAGTCAGAGAAATATGCTTTATTTAGACATTCTGAAATGTTTATAGCCGTGGCACGAGCAACAACCTTTCTGAGAGTATCACTTTTTATATTATTATTTTTTTCAAGTTCAAGCTTAAGGTTAACCACCTTATTGTTGATAAGAGTAGTTTTATCGTCTTCAAAGAAGATGCCTGTACCTTCTTTCTTTGGATCGTAGCCGGCAGGCGAAAAGCTGATATTGCTGTCCTGATAGCTCGAGTCGTAATTAAAGGCATTTGGCAGATATGGATAATCAGGAGATACTGTTTTATTTTCTTCCTGTGGGCCAGGTTCCTGCCTGAAGATTGCGTTTACTCCCTCAACTATCGCTGATGCGGATCTGTAGTTTGTTGGAAGCTCATAGCGTTTTCCTTTTTTTGCATCAATAGCTTCCTTCGCTTTATTGTATGAGTTGATATCAGATCCTCTGAATCTGTAGATAGACTGTTTTGGATCGCCGATGAGGTAACAGACTGAGTCTTTAGAGGTATCTTTAAAATAAATACTGTTAAATATTTCAAACTGAATTGGATCGGTATCCTGAAATTCATCAATAAGCGCTACAGGATATCTGCGTCTAAGCAGAGCTGAAAGATTTTCTGCTCGTTCTCGTTGCGTTTCATTTTCTGCAGAGGTGCAAAGACATTCTGCCAGTTCAAAAAGAACCTGATCAAGGGAAATAACATTATACGAAGAGCAGATCTCTTTAAATCTCCTGTGCATTGTAACGGCAATGTTAAATGAGATTTCTGCATATAAGACTTCAAGTGACTCCATCTTTCTTTGAACCTGCTGTTTTAGGTCTTTTACAACGGATTCAAACTTTAGGGTCAGAGTTTTATTCTTAAAATGTTTTTCTGCCTTCGTATTTCCTGTAAAACAGACATTATCTGTGTTATTAAATGGAAGATTCAAAATTAAGCTTTCAAACTCTGATAAAACTTTATCTGTAATGTCTTCAGAGCTTACTCTATTTCTTAAGTTGTAATCCTCTATAAGTGCGAAGAACGCTTTTGGCCCTTTTGTCAGTTTATCCTTTGGATAAAGCGGATCAATTCCTTCTTTTTTAAAAGGCGAGAAGTTTAATACGGCTTTGAAAGCTGTTTTTATACTATCACTGAATTTTTCATTACACTCTTTTACCTTTTTCAGAAGATATCGAAGCCTTTCTTCAGGTGTTTTATGTTTTTTTGAGTAAAAACTCTCTGCTTCATATATGTCATTTATGTAGAAGCCATAGTAGGTGTCTTTTGCCAGAGGATCAATAGACTGAACTTTGCCGATCTTGTCCATTAGGTCAGCAAATACCGAGGGATCATTTAGCTTTAGGATGTTATGCAGCAGTTTTCTGTCGAGATCACTGCTTTTATAGAACATTTCCCTCCATACTT
>ONFP01000181.1 GCA_900317105.1 uncultured Succinatimonas sp.
AAAAAAGCTAAGAAGAGGCCTGCTATATTGCAAGCCTCTTTTTTGGTTAAATGGTAAAAAACAAACCTTCGCCGGTGAAAGAACCTATACCTTTAATATCCGAAGTTCGACAGTTATATAAGATGAACATGCTCAGGAAGCTTATCGCATAAGGCCAGAGCTGTATTACGCTTTTTTAAGAAATCTTGTACATCGCAGGTGATGTCTTAATTTTTTTGATTATTTTTTTAAGTGTGTCACTCATTACTACCTGATTCCCCAGTGGCTGCAGTTCAAATATATTCAGTAAATCTGATATAAGCTCCGAATTTTCATAATCTGGTATATATCCCTGACCTTTACCCACAGAGAATACGTTTAAATTTCTTAGAGCAAACAGTATTTCATCGATTGTGTATTTGCCATCAGGAAAGGTCCGAATGTCTTTATAGTAGTCTGCTATTTTTCTTTCAACGCCACGTAGTAGGAGCAAAGCCATGAAGCATGTCTGGAAATGGGCGATAATTCTGTCGTCCTTGCTATGATAAAAAGGACGAGCTTCTAAATCTGTCTTCATGATCCTAAAACATTCTTCAATTTCCCATCTGCGAGCACTGATTGAAATTACTTCCCTCAATGGCAATTCTTCTTTAAAGATATCGGTAGTCAGAGCATAGTAGCCGTCAAACCTCTCATCTTCGGAAATCTTTTCATCGTTAATAGATACCGTCTTTTTCTTAATTTCATTTCCCTTTTCATCAACGAATGAAGTCTTGATTAAGGATTTAGGGCTGGCATCTCGTTCTCTGTCATAAGAGCCATTTGCTATCATCTTTTCAGCTCTGTTTACTTTGTTAAGACGAAGCATTCTCAGGTATTCACGATATTTAAGAGAAAAGGTAACAATCATTCTGGAATCGAGATTATTCTCTGCAGTTGTTCTTTCCTTAAAGAATATTGTGTTGTAATGTTTGTTAAATAGCTCTTCGCCCTCAAGCTGATCTAGATTAAAGTTGCTGACAATACGATGCTGTTTTGTCTCTGTGTCAAAAGTGAAGTAAGACCAGCCTGTCTTTTCAAGAGCCCAGTCTTCAAGGAGCTGGCTTAATTTCTTTATAGATTGGGTACAGATAAAATGTCTCTGTCCGGATATACCCATTTTTACAGTAGGATCATCGGCATCCTTATTATTGAACTTACGAATTTTCTCTGATGACAGTCCTGCATCTGTACAAATAACCACATCAGCTTTCTTAAAGTTTTTAAAGATTTTCTCCTCAAGCGGGATCAGAGTTGTCTGTTCATTGGTATTACCAGGATTGATACAGAATCCTAGAGGCATGCCATCACCGTCCATTAACAGGCCCATCTGTACAATTGGATTCGGGCGATGTTCTTTTGATGCGCCATATTTTCTTAAGGTATGCTGCTCATGCCATTTATCTGATTTATCCTTTTTGAGGCAGTCTTCTGTTTCTATCTCAGAATAAAAGTTGGTGCAATCATAAAAGATGTGGTTAATGTTGCGCTTAACATCTTTTGATGAATAGTAAAACAGTCTGTCCTGAATTATTGTGTTGCTTGAGCTTAGGACATCCATTGCCCTGTATATATGCTGAATGTCTAAATTAAACTTTTCAATAAAACGCTGCTGATATTTTTCTGAAAGAGCCAGTTTTGAGGAAGGAAAAAGAATACGTCCAAATAAGATGGTTCTTAAGACATTGTTTAAGTCAAAACCTTTGATATGAGGATGAGCCTTCATGATTTCACTACAGATATTGGCAAGACCAAAAGAGTGATATACAGAATCAAGGATTAGATAACCCGCGTTAAATAAACAGCTCTTTTCTCCTTTAGGAAGATTCTCCTGAAGTTTAACCGTCATGTAACGACTATGCTGTAATTTAGACGCCCTAAGCTCCTGGTTCTTCTGATTTATATACTCTCTGCACCAGCTTTCTGCATCAGTGACGCCGTACTTTTCACAAATCTCTCTGGCACAACCAAGAGCTTCCACCGTTCTGGTCTTTTTATAACCTTCCGCAGTCCTATAGTCCTCAATAATGTAGTAATAGTGATTATCAGCCTTACCGGTTTTACTAAGTCTCATAATGCGTCCTCATAGCCTATCCACTTATATTATAATGTATTACGCCATGTTACGCAAATATATTTTAGGCAAAAAAAATAGGCTTTTCATAGCCTTACAAAATTTTTTTAGCTCAACTGTCGAAGATCCGAATTGGGCAGATATGCTTATTCGTGGTTTTGGCTCACCAGCCATGTATGAAGAAGCTTATGGCTGGCTTTATCACTGCGACTTTGACGATGACTATTC
>ONFP01000182.1 GCA_900317105.1 uncultured Succinatimonas sp.
CCTCCACATCCGATGTTTTCTGTATGAAAAACTGGGAGAAAGATTTTCAAACGTTATGTGCCAGATGCAGCTGATTTTGTTTGCACGCGTAGATCATCGCATTGCAGACATGCTGACAAATAAACTTAAAAACAGCGGTGACAGCAGCATACGGATCACTCACGAGCAGATCGCCAGAGAGATCAACTCAACACGTGAGGTTGTATCAAGAATTTTAAAGGATTTTGAACATCGTGGAATTATAAAACTCGGAAGGGGAAAGATAACCGTCATCAAATCATTGGATACACTCTTCTGAAAAATACCGATCATCTCGATTATTACCGGTGCAATCTGTCTCAGTGTTTACGCCGACCCTGGAATCTGCTAATACATGAATAACCGTATCAGATCTTCAGATTCATAAAACTCTGCAATCGTTACTATTCACGAGACCGAAAGAGGGTTGTAAATCCTCTTTCGGATTAGTTTTGTTTCATCAATTGTAGCGTGTGAATAACTGGTTACGGAGAGGTACCGTCAGGCGGAACTGTTTTAAGTAGGGTTTGCGATTCAGGTGATGGTTCCGGTTTTGGAAATACCTCACTGATTCGATAAGGTTGTTTCAAACATAACCGTTGTAAGGCAACACTAGGATTTATACCGTTTCGTTTGCATGTTTCTGTGTAACTGAGGATTAGTGCATAGTCTTTTGCTGTTTCAACACTGAAGAATTGTCCTGATATTTTCATTTTGGTTTTGAAAATACGTAATGCGCGTTCAGCAAGATTGTTTGTGGTAGGAATTTTGAAATTCTCTATCCAAAGAAGGTAATTCTCGCCAAAACATTGAAGTCGATTGATAAGTGCAGCTTCATCTTTATACCAGTACCACTCTTCGCCTTTATCGTTTTTTGCGTGTGTATGCTGGATTTCTGCAGTTTGGAGAACGTTATTATAAGTATTACGGATATCTGAAATTTCTTGAACAGAAAAGCAACTTCCCCCTGATTCCTCGATAACGTTTCGTGCATGAATCGTTTCTTCAAAAAAATGATGCATATCTGCAACCCAGGAATGATTAGTAAATTCTAATTCTCCAGTGATTAAATCCCTTTCCAGATGCTGATTGCACTCAGCATTTTTAAATCTGAACACCTTATTGTAATTAACCTTGTTGTGATCATGAACAACAACACAGTCAGAACTTAAACACTGCAGAATTCCATCCTCCAGTATTCCTGCCAAATTCTTTTTTGCATGTGCGGTGTACAAGGCTAGATTATTATTGCCGGTAAATCTAATACATGCCCGTTTCTTATCAATTGATACAACAGTGTCATCCCAGTGTACGATATTATTGTTGTTATTGATAAGATAGTCCTTTAGCTCATTTTCGAACCCGTAAATTCTGAGTTCCTGAGCAAACTGTCGTATAAGCTTGCAGATATATCCATTGCTCGGCTCAATCTCACAATCCGTTATTCCGCGCATTAGTTCTCTGGTTCGATTAACTGCAACATTTCCATATACAAGCATGGAGAGAATAAAAGATTTGACTTCAGGGCCGTATTGGGTTGTAACATTGGAATAAAGATGATTCGGAATAACCGCATCAAATGTATCGCCGCAATTTAAACATACATACCGGCCGATATGAATCTCTCTGCATACGGTTTTAACTTTTACTGTTTTTTCATAAATAGTTTTGGTGCCGTACTGTATTATGCTGTTCGAACCGCATCTGCCACAAATTAAATATTCTGCATCATCAAGATATTCTACAGTTTCATCAATATGCTCGGGAGTTTCAAGAATATGTCGTTCATGATTAGACTGGCCACCTCTATTTCTTTCTGTCGGCTTTCTGCAGTTCGGAATAACTTTAGTTTTATTAAAAGGTGTTAGACTCGTAGGAATTCCTGAATTAGTTCCGTCGCGCATCAGTTTGGCCTCTGCCTTTTTCAATTTGTCAGCCAGCCCATGGATTATGTCTGACTGTTCTTGAATTGTCTGATAGCTCTTATCCAAATCTTTTTTCAATTTGTTTAATTCATTGTGTAACTGTTCATTTTCTTGTTGTAAATAAGATCTTTCCTTAAGGAATTCAGCATGTTCTTGTAATATTTCGATTTTTTCTGATCTTTCATTTGTAAATTTTTCATCCAGTTCCTCATACCTTTCAAGAAGGCTAGAATATTTTGCCTGATTGTCATTTTCAATTATTGCCAGGGCATTATATTTTTTCTTCCAATATCTTCCATCAAGAGAAAGTTCATTATCAGGAACAGACTCATAATCGGCTAATTCTTTGAATTTTAATTGGGATGAGGAGA
>ONFP01000188.1 GCA_900317105.1 uncultured Succinatimonas sp.
TGAGCTTGATGATACCGCCATAGAGCAGAAGATAAAAGAAGATACCTATTACGTCATCTGCACCAATGATGTTGAAAGAAACTGGACTATGGCAGAGCTCATAGGTGTATATAAGAAGCAGTCTGTAGTAGAGCGTAACTGGCGATGCCTCAAGGATAAGAAACTGCTTATCAACGCAATCTATCTGGAGCTGCCATCAAGAATAAATGCACTGATGTGGATTATGACCACTGCTCTTTTGATATATACCGCAACAGAATACCTGATGCGAAAGAAGATGCAGGAGCAGAAGCTCACTATACCATCTCCGGACCATAAGATTCAGCTTGAAAAGCCAAGCCTTATGAGACTGTATCAGTATATAGGCAACAGTGGAATCGTCCTTCAGTGCAACCGAAGTACAGGAAAAGTATCTGTACTTGGACTTCCATGGGAGATGAATGGTGCCGGTATTACCTTAAGTCGTATTACCAGGACAAAGCGTTTTAACTTGTTGATTAACTGAATAATGATGTTTTATTCGAAAATTTTACCGATCAATGACTGATCAGCATCTAGAAGTATAGGAGAGAAATTGACTGAGTTACAGAAATTTTCAAAATAAAGATACCATTCAACAGGTATGGTTAGTCATTACGTCTGAAAAAAAGTCTGTATTTCAGATATCAGTTTTTCTTTCTCTTTTCAATAATACATTGGTGCTCTTTTGTATCTTTGTTATAGTTAATTCCAACCAAAAGAACGTCTCCATTGTAGTCTTTAAAGATTCTGTCATAGTTCTTTTGTTTTATCTGGTCAATAGCTGTTTCTGCTGATTTATCGTATTTAAGCTCAACTAGAAGAGCTGGTTTATCTATTCCTGGCTTTGGAATATAGACCATATCAGCAAAACCTTTCCCAGAAGGCATTTCTCTATGCACAGTATAGGTGTCGACTGTACCAAGATACAAGGCCAGAGATATAACACAGCTTAGAGAGTTCTCATCATTGTATTTAAGTATTGACGAGTGGTCCTGATGGGCTAAATCAAAGGCTTTTGCAACGTTATCAGTTTTACCATCCCAAATATCACTGAGTAAATCCAGTGAATTATCAATTAAGGAATATATTTCAGAGTATTTTTTGTTATTTCGGGTGATATTTTTGAATTCTTTTCTTATCTCTTCATTAGGAATATGAATGGCAAAAATCTTATCATTGTCTACATCTCTGAGATCTGAGTTGGGATTTATTGCAAGATACCCTAAATGGATTAGCAGAGTTAAAACATCATCTTTTGTAATGAATGTTGTCATGTCATTATGGAAGGTTGCTGTATTAACAACTATTTCGTTATCCGCAATGAGGGATATAATATCATCACGAAGTCCTTCCATATTCAGTTCAATGTATCTAGCAAGTCCTTCAAAAGTTTCTGTCTGAGACCAGAAACTTAGGAATTTATTTCTCTGAAGAGCTTTAACAACAGAGTTAGGATTATAAAGGTGTAGTTCATTATCAAAGACATATCCGTCATACCATTTTTTCATGGTATCGAAATCAGAGTTGTATTTTACGCATAGTGATTTTACTTCATCTTGAGTAAAACCAACGTATGGAGCATATTCTCCAGGTTCTGCCATTGAATACTCATCAAACATATTTAAGGCACTGTGTGAGCCGTATTTCTTGATCGGAAGAATTCCTGTCATGTATGCAAGAGCAACGTAAGACTGGTCTTTTAGGAGAGCTCTAAGGTAATCAAGATATATTTTTATTCCCTCTGTATCATTTTGTTTTTCTCTTAAGATGCAGTCCCATTCGTCTATGATAAAGATAAATCCATTAGTAATTTCAGTTGAGTTTTTGTAATTCCTGTATATGTCATCAAGAATTAGATTAAGAGGTCTATCAGTTGAAACAGTTATTTCAGGGTAAGATTCTTTTAATTCTCTTTTAATTTCTGATTCAATAGCAGCTAGCATATCTGGAACATCACCTTTTGCATTGCTTAAGAATAGCTGCATGTTTATAAAGATGGTGTTGTATTGATTTAAATGCTTTTTATACTCGCTTGAGCTAGAGATATTGAGTTTATTAAAGATGAACGAGCTATCAGTTTCTTTTGAGTAATATGCGCAGAGCATATTTGCTGTTACAGATTTTCCAAATCGTCTTGGTCTGCTGATACAGACGTAGCGGCCTTCTTTTTTTATATATTTATTCAGAACAGCTAACAACTCTGATTTATCAACAAATATCTCAGAGTCAAAAGTTACTCTGAAATCATCATATCCTCTATTTATATATTTGCCCATTTGCCGCTCCTTTCTTATCTTATTTTATCTGATGGAGCTTCTTTAATACTGAGGATTGTTCTACAGATTTGGCAACAAAACATTTAAATCCTGTCTTTCTAAATTCAGATAAGGCATTATTTGCGCTTAGTTCGTTGTCAAATTCAACAAAACAGGAAGAGCCACTTCCGGACATGTAAGATTTTCCATATACAGAAAGCTTATCTAGAAGATCTTTTACCTGTGGATATTCGTTTATTTATCTAGAAGATCTTTTACCTGTGGATATTCGTTTATGACAACAGGAGTGAAGCAGTTTTCAAATGGTACTTCTAAGAGTTCCTCGTAAGATCTGTAAGGGGAATCTTTTTTGAGTTTATCCGAGGAGAATAACTTTGCTGTAGGTACCGAGCAGTCTGGAGTAACCACCAGGTAGTATTTCTGTGGATAATCAACTTCAACAAGCTTTTCTCCTATACCTTCGGCAAAGCAGGTTGTCCCTTTTATAAAGATCGGAACATCAGCACCAAGTCCTGTTCCCATTTCTATAAGCTCTTTTTCA
>ONFP01000183.1 GCA_900317105.1 uncultured Succinatimonas sp.
GCCTTGCTGGTAACGGTACTGAAGTCCCAGCTTGACATTCTGGCTTAAGGACTGAGATTCCTGCTGGGCGAGGGAAGCCATAATGGTAATCAGCACCTCGCCCTTGGCATCAAGCGTGTTGATTCCTTCCTTTTCAAAGTAAACAGGAATGTTCTGAGCTTTGAGCTGTCTTATGTATTTAAGGCAGTCCAAAGTATTTCTGGCAAAGCGGCTGATGGACTTGGAGATTACCATATCAATTTCACCGGCCATACAGGCTTCAATCATTCTGTTAAACTCGGTTCTGTTTTTTGTGTTGGTGCCGGAGATGCCGTCATCGGCATAGATCCCCGCAAGAGTCCATTTAGGATTATTGCTGATGTACTCGGTATAGTGCTCCACCTGAGTTTCATAACTGGTGGCCTGCTCATCAGTGTCGGTGCTTACACGGCAGTAGGCCGCAACGCGCAGTTTCGGAGTTTCTTCAATACAGGCTTTGCTTTTTGTTCTGTGCGGATCTGCCGGTATAATCTTTACGTTAGCCATTCGTTTTCTCCTTAACTCTAATCAGGGAGTATTGGTATTCAGCCACTTCAGCCGGAGTACCTTTGTGCAGGCTGTCCTTATCTGAAAAGAAGAATTCAGCCGGTGCGGTTTTGGGTACCTTCGGCTTAAGAAGATTGGTACGGCTTAACGCCTTCATACGTCGTTCCCTTTCCTGTAAAGTTCGAGAATAGGTTTCTTCATCAATGAGAGGCGGATAAAAATCGTCTCCCAGATAACGGCGGTTCTGCAGAATTCTGCTGACGGAGCTTGCCGGAAGCTTAAGACCGACTTTCTCCGCAGAGGCACACAGGGACATTCCATCAAGGTAATTACGGTAAAGTTCTCTGACAATTATGGCTTCTTTCTCATCAATAACCGCCTTGCCATTAACAATTCTGTAACCGAGAGCTGTATTCCTCATTCAATTTCCTCCTTTAGTGTAAGACCGCATTTAAGTTCAAAACTGATTTCGTTTCGGGTTACTGCAGTAATGCTGTTAACAAATCTGCTGAACACTTCGTCACTGAAGTCAGTGAGCATTTCGCTGTAAGATGCAAAGGCGATAAGCTCTGAGGTTTCTCTAATAACGGCGCATTCACCTTTGGAATTCTGTTTGATGGCGTTAAGCTCAGTCCTGCATCTTGCTGCTCTGGCTTTCAGTTCGTTGTTTTCCTGATTGAAAAGAACCTGGTCGATGCACCCCTGCGCCATCAGCATGGTGATGGTATTCTGCTGTTCGGCAATATCTGAAATCTGCTGTTCAAGAGCGCTGATTCTCTGCATATCCTTGTTTTCAGAGTTTCCCTTTAATGCTTTGAGGTAGGGCATCAGAATGGTCTCTTTGGCAAAGATGAGCTTGTTCATCATGGTTAAAAATGCAAACTTTACCGTCTCATCCCTGACGAACTTCATGGAGCATCTGCTTTTGTCTCTGAGGTGGGTACTGCAGCACCATGCAGAATAACTTCTGCTTGATAAGGAATGGTGAATTCGGTGTTTGAAAATACCGCCGCATTCTCCGCAGACGATTTTTCCTGACAGGGCGCTGCGGTCTAAGAATTTTGCTTTTGCTCCCGGTATGCCTTTTTCTGAAGCTCGCTGAGCAATAATGGTGGCAACTGCTTCAAAATCCGCTCTGCTGATAATGGCTTCATGGTGACCATTGCTCCGGTATCTAGTTAGATAGCCTTTGTTGAGGTGCCGGCTGAAGGAGTCATCCGTAAAGGTTTTCTGAAAAACCGCATCTCCGATGTAAAATTCATTTCTCAGAATCCAGAATACCGTTGTAGAGCTCCATTCATTTTTTCGTATGGGCGGAACTCCATCACTGTTTAACCCCTTTGCGATGGTATAAGCTCCTTTGCCAGCCAAGGCTTCGGCAAAAATACGTTTTATAATCTCTGCCTCATCAGGAATTATGACAATGTCTTCACCTTCTCTTTTGTAGCCGTAAGGTAAAGAGCTTGATTTGAAGGTTCCGTTCAGAAACCTCCGCTCCAAACTCCATTTGCTGTTATTTGAAATTGAGCGTGATTCATCCTCGGCCATTGAGCTGAGAATTGACAGAATAAGCTCTCCCTCCATCGAACCGGTATTCAGATTTTCCTTCTCGAAGTAAATCGGAATGTTGAGCCTCAAAAGACTTCTCACCAAATCAATACAGTCCGTGGTGTTTCTTGAAAATCTGCTGATAGACTTGGTAAGGATATAATCAATCTTTCCTGCCCGGCAGTCTGCCGTTTCTTGAAAATCTGCTGATAGACTTGGTAAGGATATAATCAATCTTTCCTGCCCGGCAGTCTGCCGAATTCCCTTATTCTCCAAGTCGTCTGTACAACACTAACAAGGAATTGTTTGATGAAGATTCTAAGTGGAGGAAAGATGAGCAGTAACAAAATTGATGAGCAGACACATTGGCTGTTCAATCGTACTTATGGTGTTAGTTCCAACGAACAACGTAAAGAAACAAGGGAGAAAGTAAAACAGCAAATATCTGAATTTGGATGGAAAAAAACATTTGAAAGTTGGATAAACTATCTTTTTACTGAATGTAAAACCCCCGAATCCGCAATCAATTTTGCAAATTTGTTCTGGAGTTATGGAGGTCAGGATCATCCTGTCATCGAACCATATAAATTCTTAGGTTATTTTTACTATAGGATTGATTTTGACACTGAGAAGTATGACGAGCTCGGAATACTTGACAGCCTTGCAATAGATCTCTTACCAAAGGCTGGATATTCCTATGCTGATCGGTTAATTAACGATGAGTATATTCCAGAACTTGATCCTAAGATAATTGCTCAAGTTGAGGCATA
>ONFP01000186.1 GCA_900317105.1 uncultured Succinatimonas sp.
CCTGTCTTCCGCAACCTCTAGGCTAAATTTAAGTAAAATTCAATGATGGCGTGACGCATCCAATAAGGCGTGACGCTATTTTTTGCGCCAGCTCAATATATTATAATTATGTAGGCGTGGTGTATCTCATGTATGATATAATAAAGCGGTAGAAGGTTTTTATACATTTTGAGTTGAGGTTACACTATGTTTTTAAGCAAACAGAAAAAAGGGGGCATTGTTTACCTTTATCTGATTGAGAGTTCTTACGATAGAGAGACTCACACCAGGCGTAAGAAAATAGTGAAATCTTTTGGGCAGTACGAAGCTTTTGCCAAAGAACATCCTGATGAACTTAGGAAGCTTGAAGATGAATACGGAGACCAAAAGAAGAAAGCTCAGCAGGTTAGAGAAAAATCCATCACCGATTTTTTCCATACAGGAGAACAGGGAACAAACCTTGCCGCTGCGATTGAATGTCTTTTCCCTCAGAAAACAGCTCACCTGTTACTTCGTAAAATCTGGGATGATGAACTCCTGATGTCCAGACACCTCAGCTATCTTAAGAGCAGAGATTCAAATCCGGTGGAATTTAATGTTTCAAATCTGGCTCTGTATTTTTCTACACTGAAAATAGTCAATCCATGTTCCTATTTTATGGGGCTGGAGTTAAGTCCAAGATTTTTAGGTGATCCTATGAGTGAGGTATCATCTGATGATGTCTACCGCTGTCTGAGTTATCTTAGCTCTCATAAGGAACAGTTGTTCAAGCATATAAATACCAGACTGGATGCGCTTACCAATAGAAAGCATTCCCTGATTTTCTATGACTGCACTAACTGTTATTTTGAAACTCCTTACAATGATTCATACTGGTACAGGAAAAAAGCACTGAGGATCATCAGAAAACAGCTCCGTAAACTTGATGGCCGATATTCAGCTATGAGTGATCGCGAACTTAATCAAGTAATTGAGAATACCCCCGACTACAGTGTACAGGTAGATGAACTGCTGGAGGCAATGGGAGAGCCATTCAGAATGCATGGAGTCAGCAAAGAGAAAAGAACCGATTTACCGCTGGTTTCCATTGCCCTGATTATAGATGAGAATGCAATTCCTATCGACTTTGAAGTCTATGCAGGAAACAAGTCTGAAAAAAAGACTATGGTTAATTCCATCAGAGCACTTAAGGAGAAGTATCAGGTAAACAATGCCATGGTTGTAGCTGACAGTGGACTGAACAGTGCCCCAAATCTACTGATGCTGAATGACGAAAAACTAGGTTTCTCTGTGGCCAAATCAGCCCTGTCTTTTGAAAAGAGAATAAGAGAACAGGAGCTTGAACTCAGTACCTTTAAAAACATGGTTACCGACGAAGGTGAAGTTACTCCATACCGGTACAAGATAATTGATTTTAAAACCAGAAAAGCAGAGTTTACAGATAGCAAAAATCAGGTTCAGAAAAAGTCTCTTGACTGTAAGCTACTCATTACCTTTAGCGAAAAAAGAAAAGAACGTGATTTAGCAAATCTGGAAGCTATGCTGGTTCAGGCACAGGATGCAGTAATTCAGAATAAGGAGATTACTCATAAATTCTCTGGATGGCAACAGTTTGTAGAGACGAATACGGTTGAAGCTGAGGAAGAAAACAACTCAGAAAATAAGGATAACCAGCCAAAGCGTAAAAAGAAACTGATTGCAGTTAAACTCAATACCAAACTAATTGAGAAAAGAAGGAAATGCGCAGGCTTTGCAGGGGTGCTTTTTAAGGAGCCTCCTACTGAAAAAACAGAATATCAGCCAGCCTTTATCAGCTCTATGTACCATAAGCTGGTAAAAATCGAAGAATGTTTCAGAATTATGAAAAAGGATTTTGAAATCAGACCGATGTATCTTAGAGACCAAAACCATATTAAAGGTCATGTATTCCTCTGTATAACCGCTCTGATTATGCTTAGACTGCTGCAGAGAAAATTTGCGGAAAATAACCTTCCGCTGTCAGTAGAGAAGATCAAGGATTTACTTCAGAACGAGCTGCTGACCATGGCCTATAGAGGAGATCTTGACCCATTGCTCTTTAAATCACAGGAATTACCAATGAATAACTGCCTCAGAGTAAAAGATGAAGAGGCAGAAAAGAGAATGCAAGACTTCCTCTCAGGAAATAAACTAATGGATATGCTGGGGCTTCCTAGAATAAAGAACGTAACTACCATGGATGAGCTTAGAAAGATATTCAAAATCAAGACACTTGAGGTATCGGATTTCCAGAAAAAATATATTTCCAGAAAAAATATATATGGCGCCAACACGATCAGATCATTATCTCAAATCTGTTGAAGCCTGATTTTCAACCAAATCGGCAGGTAATTGTGCCAATTTACAAATTTACAACTCTTTGTCAAAAGCCCGGTTTTATAGTCAGGCACGACAAAGTGCCAAGATTATTCACTAACTTTGGCTTTGTTCTTTCAAAATATGATTCAAAGGATTAAATCTAAGTTCGTTTAGCCTTGATTTTATGTCTTCCTCTAGCAAACTTACCAAGTGGCGTATCATCATTGATACTGGCCTCAAAACCGGTTTCTTTTAGATTGTCAGGAATGTCATTGCCTGTAGGCTCAGCCTCTTTGTAGACAATGCCGATAAGACCTTCATCATTCTCAAGCTCTGACATATCCCTGGTAAAGAATGCTTTCATGAACTTGAATCCATAATCATCTTTCTGTGCAAGCATTCTCAGTGTCTTGAAAGACCATGGTTTATTGTAGTGGTAAGGTATATTGTCCCTGATGTAGCTAAGAATATTGAATGCCATTTTGGTATAGATTGTGCTGTTGTTTATATAGTCTCTATTCCTTAATGGCAGTTGATCCTGCTCAAAGACCACATCCAGTACCCAGTGCATTGATTCAACCTTCCATCTCTGGAGAATGATTTTAAGCATGGTATCGGCAAATTCCTTATCCAGTCCATCTATAACCAGAGAGCTGATATAGAATCTGTCTTCATTCTCAACTATGGTATTAGAGTTTTTGTAAATTCTTGTGGTTCTTACTCTAATCACAGAATTGACATCAGGCCACTTTTTGCGCATTTCCTTAGAGAGAGCGTACTTGGCATCAAGAATTGCAATCTCTTTGCCTTCCTTTCTGCCATGAGCCTCAAAGACCATGGTAGATGAAACAGATTCTCCTGGATATTTATCCATATCGTAGAATTGAAATCCGGTTTTTACGTCATCTATCAGATTACCCTGATTGTCTTTCAGACAAACCAGAAAGTCGGCATTGGCATCAACCACAGCCTTTACTGTATATGGTCTGGTATTTATGGCATCCCAGGTGAGGATTGCATTTCTCAGATTCAGCGCTTTAATCATATCCAGAATTACTTCTGCTTCATGATTTTTCTTGTCTACAGTTCTCTGGGAAAGAGTAATTCCGTATGTTGAGGAATGCAGACTAACGATATCGATGCCAGAATCTTTTCGTGCATCATTTCCGTTCTTGCTTGATCTTGTTGCATTGATATTCTGTCCATCAGCTGCGATTACCTCTCTTTCTTTTAAAGGTACTGAACCCAATGTTTTCTCTGAGAGTTCTCTATGATTGGCAAAGTAGTTTGTTAGGAAGTTTACCGTTTCATCAGTATTAAGAATGCTTACTACTCTTCTTAAGGTCTGCTCTGATGGAACGTCATCAGACAAACCATAGAAATTTTCTTTAAGCCAAGGCTGCTTTTCTAACCAGAACAGTCTCTGTTCTCTTGCGTCATTACAGTTACATATTCTGGCTAAAATAACTATAGAGCATATGACACTCAGAGGATAGATAATGCGGTCCTGTGCTCGGGGATCAGTTAAATTCAGCTCAACAATTCTCTGAAGAAAAGAAGCATCGTTAATAGTATTGTCAAAAGCATCCTGGTCAGTTGAAGTCATTTTTATTCTTTTGTATCCGTTACAATTACAGGGAAAGGATATTAATTATTCAACATTAAGTTTGATCCGTGAATCACATTTTGAAAGAACAAAATCAGTAGG
>ONFP01000187.1 GCA_900317105.1 uncultured Succinatimonas sp.
GAAAAAGGTTTAAGCTTTAAATCTCCTCAGAAATGAGGAGATTTTCTATGATTAAAACTCTTGTATAAGAGCACAAATTTTTATAATTACACAGGGATGTTTCCTTAGTTATGAGTGAAGAGCTAGATAACAAAGACGATTTTGTTAAGTTTGATGATGAAGTATCAGACGACAAAAAAAAGAGCGGCATTGAGGATGAGATTTCCAAAATCTTCAAATCAGCTGACTCTCTGATTGAAATACTGGAGAAAATTGCACCTCAGATCAATTCAGACAAGGTTGTAAATCCAGAGGCATTTTTAAAGATTATCAAGCCATTATGCATCAGTGTGGAGAATACTCTGCCAATGCTGATGGAGTGTCAGGATAATCTTGAATACCTCAAGGATGATAACTCTTTTGTTTTAAGACAGAAGATTGCTCATATTGAAGATGATCTTCTACCTCCAATTATTGAGTACATTAGAGCCCACGATAAGAAAGACTAACTGTTTGTTCTGAAAAGCCTCTTCTGTTTGTATATTAACTTTTACAGTATTTACTCACAGATAAAGAGAATTGCTTAAGGATTGTGGCTAACCTCATTTAATTGCCTGAATATTCTTGCTTTAGCTTAGGAAGAGTGTCAAAATCAGGTGTTAATTTGTTCCAAAAGGGAAGCATAAGGTTGCGGAGATAATATTAAAATGTTGACCGATAAACTGCGTGACGGTGCGCATGGAAAAGTTTTTAAGATAATTTTCTGGATTATTATTTTATCTTTTATTTTTGCGGGTGTTGGTAATTACCTTATCCCAAGATTGAATACCGATCCTGTTGAGATTGGCGATATCAAGATTTCTGCTAATCAGTGGAATTCAAGCTATCAGGATCAGGTAAGAGCTATGCAGAACCAGTATGGTCCATCTATTCACGATATGCTTGAGAATCCTGAAGCTGTTAAGGTTTTAAGAATGCAGGTGCTAGAGCGTCTGATTGATAATGCAGCATTAGCTTCAGA
The DNA here is from genome assembly GCA_900317105.1 of uncultured Succinatimonas sp. Lineage (GTDB taxonomy): Bacteria > Pseudomonadota > Gammaproteobacteria > Enterobacterales > Succinivibrionaceae > Succinivibrio. The sequence goes on from ONFP01000187.1 coordinate 1,001, forward strand.
AACCTACAAGCAGGGTATTCGAATCGGTGACGAACAGGTTAAGGATGCAATCCGCAAGGAAAAGGCTTTCTTCAAGGATGGTAAATTCAATAACGATGTTTTCCTAGCCACTGTTAAAAATATGGGCTCATCACCTGATTATTTTGCTCAGCAGATGAGAGCATCTCTGGCTCAGGAAACTATTGCAGAACCTGTTTTAAGATCAGCTTCTACCGTTTATCCTTATGAGGTTGAACTTTTAGCTAAGCTGTTTGCTCAGAGCCGTGTTGTTGATTTATACAGCATCAATATCAAAGATATCAGGGATACCATTAATCTTTCAGATGATGAGATTAAGAAATTCTATGATGAGCATCATGATAAGTTCATGGCTCCAGCTACTGTTAAGTTCAACTATGTTGTTCTGTCAGTAAACGATTTAAAGAAGCAGGTTAAGGTTGATGAGGGCAAGCTTGAAGAATACTTCAATCTAAACCAGACTGATTTCACTATCCCTGAGAAACGTGAATGTTCACAGATCCTGATTAAGGCTTCAACAGCTGATTTCGAGAAAAAAGCTAATGAAGCTCTGGCAATGCTGAACGAAGGAAAATCATTTGAATCAGTTGGAGAGAAATACTCTGATGATGCTGACTTTAAGAAGACCCATGGTTCACTTGGAAGTCTTGAGAAGGGGAATCTGTCATCACAGCTTGATATAGCCCTGTTTTCACTTGAGAAGGTCGGCAGTTATTCAAAGGTTATCGTTGATAATGCAGGTGCCCACATTATCCGTCTTGACGGCATTACCAAGGAAAGAATTCCTGCTCTAGCAGATGTCAAAGATCAGGTTAAAGAGAAAGTTATCGATGCTCAGGCTCTTGATTTATACACCCAGAAGAGCTCAACATTTACTAATTTAGCTTACGAGAATCCAGATTCTCTTGATCTTGCAGCTGAAAAGGCAGAAGTTAAGGTTCAGCAGTCAGGTGCTGTAGCTTTTGGAGATGAGTCTCTTCCTTGGCCATTGAATACCCGTGAAGTTCAGAAGGTTGCCTTTGATGAGAATGTTCGTACCTCAAATCAGAACAGTAATATTATTCAGCTTGGTAATGATGCGTGTGCTTTCATCAATGTTACCGAGTACAAGGATGCAAGCCTGAAGAAATTTGAGGATGTTGCAGCAGAGGTTAAGACTGTTGCTGCTGATGCAATCGCTTTTGACAAGGCTCAGGAGAAACTTGAG
>ONFP01000028.1 GCA_900317105.1 uncultured Succinatimonas sp.
CATTTCCATACCAAGACCATGAAGAGTGTAACCTGACAGCATGATCCAGGAGTAGCAGATACCACCTAAGGCGGCACAGAAACCTGAAATGATGTAAACACGTACACGAATTGAATCGGTCTTCAAGCCCATCAGTTTGGCTGACTGCTCATTACCACCGATAGCATATACACCTCTACCGAATGAGGTGTAACGAAGGATGAGAGTTGCTAAGACAACCATGAATAATGCAATTACAGCACCTAAAGACAGGAAGTAATCACCGAACTCAAATGAGAAGAATGCTAAATCTGAGTACTGTGGGTTGTCAATTGGCACAGAGTCACGTGACAGAATTGCAGTAAGACCACGGCATAGGAACATTGTACCTAGAGTAACAATGAAAGGCTGTAATCTAAAGTAAGTGATCAGTAGACCGTTAACCAGACCGACAGTGAAACCGATGGCAAGAACAATAGCCATACATACATATGGACTGATTGTAGTATCTCTCATCAGCACAGCTAAAGTCATACAGGACAGAGAAACTACAGCACCTACAGACAGGTCAATACCACCAAATCCAGACAGAATTGTGAAGGTAATACCCACAGTAACAATGATCAGAGGAGCATTGTCAATAAACAGATTCAGGAAAACCTGTAGGCTGAAGAAACCGTCGAACAGGACAGAGCCGAATCCGAATAAAATTATGAATAGCGCACCGGTAACATAGAATGGGAAGTTCTGAGATGCAACTAAGTTTGATAAAAACCTGCTACGCATTTGTAACCTCCTTCTTAGAACCTAACTGAGCATCAAGGCGCTTTAATTTGTAGTTGCGATACATTTCCTTAAACTTCTCTGACTGGAATACGATAATCAGCAGAATAACAATTGCCTTAACTGCAGGAAGTCTATCTGATGAAACACCGATAGCGTACATGGTTGTGGTTAAAGTCTGAATGGTAATAGCACCAATAATGGTTCCGCCGATATAGTATCTGCCACCAACCATCAGAGTACCACCAAGAGTAACTGCAAGAATTGCGTCCATCTCCATGTTCAGACCGGCATTATTGGCATCGGCAGCTCTAATCAGAGAGCCTTCGATTAGACCAGCAGTACCGGCACAGAAACCAGAGAAGATGTATACAGCAAATAGAACTGCAGTAACCTTAATACCTGCATAGCGAGCTGCATTTGCATTGATACCAACGGACTGAATCATTAGACCGATTGAAGTTCTCTTGTTGATGAAAAGAACCAGAAGAACCATTGCAAGAGCAATAATCATTGCTGTTGGAAGCATAACACCAGGAATGTTACCACCAATGTACGCAAATGGTTTGTAGTAAACAGTAATGATCTGACCGTCAGTCATCAGCTGAGCAATACCACGACCAGCTGTCATCAGAATCAGGGTGGCAACCATTGCCTGAATCTTCAGCTTGGCAACCAGGGTACCATTCCAGATACCTGCAACAATGCCCACACAAAGAGAGGCAAGAATTGCAACAAAGAATGGGTGCTCAGGAATACCTGAAATATCGCCACCTAACATCACGCAGCAGGTTGCGGATGAAATTGCTACAACAGCACCAACGGAAATATCGATACCGCCTGTTGCAATAACAAAGGTCATACCTAAAGCAAGGATGATCAGTGAAGAGGCACGGTACAGAATATCAATAGGACGACCGTACAGATTGCCATTTTCCATAACTTCAATCTTGAAGAAGTCATCTACGAAAAAAGCGTTGAATAAAAGCAGCACTGCTAAAGCAACCAGAGGCAAAGCAAGTGAGCTTTGGGTAAATTTTTTAACAAGACTTTCCATGGTAGTCTCCGGCTATAGCTTGCATAATGTGTGCAGTTGAAATTTCATCGTCATTCAATTCTGTAATCTTCTCATGATCACGAATTACCATGACTCTTGAACAGGTACGGACCATCTCGCCCATCTCACCTGAGATGAAAACAACAGCCATTCCCTTTTCCTTGGCTAAGGATACAGCCAAAGCTTCGATTTCAGACTTTGTACCAACGTCAATACCACGGGTTGGTTCGTCTAAGATCAGAAGATTAGGTTCAGTTGCAAGCCATCTTGCAATAATTACCTTCTGCTGGTTACCACCAGAAAGGTTCTTTATAAGCTGTTCACGGTCTGAAACCTTAATTCTCAGCAGATTAATATAGTAATCAGCAAGCTTGTTCTGGCGATGTCTTGACATATGCTTGAACATGCCGTTCTTAGCCTGTAGAGCAAGAATGATGTTCTCTCTTACTGACAGATCACCAATAATGCCTTGAACCTTACGATCCTCAGGACAGAATGCGATACGATTCTTCATCATATCCATTGGAGTCTTAACTGAAACAGCTGTTCCATCAATATAGATGTTACCGCTTGATTTCAGAAGTGTTCCGAACAGAGTTTCAGCGATCTCAGATCTTCCTGAACCTAGCAGACCAGCAAAGCCGACAACCTCTCCTGACTTGATATCCATAGAAAGATCTTTTACCTTACCAGGTACGGTTACGTGCTCAGTCTCCAGGAATACATTCTCACGAGGGACAGACTTATCAACGTTGGACTCGATTTCGCCTTCTTTAACTTCCTTACCCATCATCTTGGAGATAAGTTCAATTCTTGGTAAAGACTTGATGTCATACTCGCCGATATATGTTCCATCACGAAGTACGGTGATGCGGTCGCAGATTGTATAAATCTGCTCCAGGAAGTGAGAAATAAAGATGATGGAAATACCCTGAGACTTAAGATTTCTCATAATCTTAAACAATCTCTCGGTTTCCTTGTCTGACAGTGAAGAGGTTGGTTCGTCAAGAATCAGAACCTTACACTGTGTATCGATTGCACGTGCAATTGCGATCATCTGCTGCATTGCAACCGGATAGAAATTAAGTTCTTTGGTTACATCGATATCGATGCCAAGTTCGCGGAATAACAGGTCAGATGCATTCTTCTGCATTGTAGCCCAGTCAATACGGCCAAATGCTCCGCGAGGTTCACGTCCAATATAAATATTTTCAGCAACTGACAAATTAGCACAAAGATTAACTTCCTGGTAAACGGTTGAGATACCCATCTGTTGACTTGCCAGAGGTGTAGTAGGTTCGATTACCTTACCGTCGAAAGTGATTTCGCCATTAGTCTTGTGATAAACACCTGTTAATACTTTAACTAATGTTGATTTACCAGCACCGTTCTCACCCATTAGAGAAATGATTTCGCCTTTTTTAAGATTGAATGAAACGTCCTTTAAGGCCTTAACTCCAGGGAAGAACATGTCTATGTGTTTCATCTGCAATATATATTCGTTGTCTTCTAAGGCCATACAGCCCTCCTAATGCAGGTGTTCTTCTTGATGATTGATGATTGGGGGTTAAATTCAAATTAGGGTGCATCTCTGCACCCTATTTTTAAGTGTTGTAAATAGATTAGTATTTACGTGATGGGAATACTTCAGCAGCCTTGTCTGCAGTGTAAACGCCTTCCTCAACGAATACACTCTTAGGTACTGACTCTCCTTTTAGAACTTTTTCAGCGGTCTGGAAGAATAACTCACCCTGTAGTGGGTTACACTCAACAGTTGCATTGGTCTTGCCGTCGATCATAGCCTGGAAGATACCCTTTACACCGTCAACTGAAACGATGATGATATCCTTTGATGGCTTTAGACCAGCAGCTTCAATAGCCTGAACAGCACCTAATGCCATATCGTCGTTCATTGCGAACAGGATGTCGATATCATTACGATTTGACTTTAGGAATGACTCCATAACTTCCTGGCCCTTCTGACGGGTGAAGTCACCGGTCTGTGAAGCTAGGATATTGAACTTCTTAGCACCATCAGGATCAGCCTTCATAGCGTCGTTGAAGCCATTGCCACGGCCGGTGGTTGCAGATGCACCAACGGTACCTTCAAGAATAACGATGTTTAACTTGTCACCGCCGTTACGTGGCTTAACATTGTTTGCCTTTACGTAATCGTCGATCCACTTGTAAACCTTCTGACCTTCTGCATATGAATCAGTACCAATCTTAGCAACATATAAAGATGGATCTGAAACAGTCAGGTCACGGTCAACAATTAGAACAGGAATCTTTGCTCTCTTTGCTTCACGAAGAATGTTGTCCCAGCCGGTTGCTACGATAGGTACTAGACCGATTAAGTCAACCTTCTGAGCAATGAAGGTACGGATTGCCTTAATCTGGTTTTCCTGCTTCTGCTGAGCATCTGAGAACTTCAGATTTACGTTGTGAGCCTTTGCAGCCTCCTTAACGTCGTTGGTGTTAGCAGTACGCCACTCTGACTCAGCACCGATCTGAGAGAAACCGATGGTTAACTGCTTAGCCTGAACAGATGATGAAGCAATGATTGCACCAATTGATGCAGCAAGAACAGCTTTTACTAATTTCATAAGAACTCCTGATTGAAATGTTTGTTTATATAAAAAAGAATTGTTGCGAAAACTAACCCTTTTCTGTTATCAGATTGTATGACAGAGCACAATCAAAACGAATTCGAGATTAAAGAAAACGTGACACAGTTTTACATTTTTTGCGTTTTATTCAAAAAAGTTTGACTTGTATCAAAAATAACACGTAAACCTTTACGGAAATATTCTATTTTCTTACACTTAATTTAAGTTTAAAGCTAATTATCTGATTTACAAGAGAATAAATATATTTTTTTTGATATAAAAGAGGCTTTAATGTAAATATTTTTACATATTTGCAAACGATTACAGAGATAAATTTTCAGAAATTCGCAATTTACAGTTTTTTCAGTAAATCGGCTCCAAGAGTTTTAATACAGGCATTGATGGCCTTTTCAAGATCCATCATGGTTGGATTTAAAACAGGCTGTTTTTCAAGCTTAGTACAGACAAGAAGATAGAAATCCTTCTGTCTATCATTAAGTTTGGTTACAGCTCGTTTATAGAACCACAGATATCCCTGAAGAGGCATGAGCATAAGAAAAATAACACAGACAAGAGTTACAGGGAAATTTGAGGATATAGCAAAAAGCAGAGGTATTCCTTTAAAACCGCCACCCTGATATACGGCCCAGAAAAGAATAAAAACAATAAAAGGTGGTAATATTTTTCGTCCTGCAATCACAGCTTTTTTAACACGGCATTCAGGGAAAACAGGATTTAACAAAGGCTCTAGAGGCCAGTCGTTCATATACTGAATTCCAATTTTGATTTTACTTACAATATTCACCGGCTATCCTTAAAATAATTTTCTTTTCTGACAATTCTATAAATAGTTGCCGTAAAAACGCAATCTACTATACAAAAAATTGATCTGATAATTTTATTGCAAATATGCATTTATCCCGTATGTTATAATTTTGTGGTTAATATGCTTGGATCATATCCCTGTGTAAGAAATAATTTCAATTTTGGCAAGTATGGAGTTACAAGTGTCACGTAATGTTATGCTAGTGCCAGCAGGTAAAACTACTGGTATTTTTACTGCATCTTTAGGTTTAGTAAAAGCTTTAAACGATAACGGTGTTAAGGCTGCTCTTTTCACCCCTTTCTACAGCTGCTGCGGAAAAGAGTGTTCAACCACCTCTTTAAACAAGTGCTGTGCTGCTAAGAAGCTTTCTGAAGGAAACAAGTCAGAGGTTATCGAGGCAATCGTAGCAAACTATAATGCACTAAACGATGCAAACAAATATGATGTAATTGTTATTGAAGGTGTAACCGACGCTCCTTTCAACGTTAACGAGATTAACGCAGAAATCTGCCACGCTTTTGATGCAAATATTATTTCTGTAGTATCCGGCAAATGCAAATGCGCAAAGAGCGCAATTGACTCAACTCTTCTTTACTTCGGCAACGCAGGCAAGAATCAGCATTTAGGAACCATTCTTCTGAATGACAATGCCCCAAGAGATGCAAAGGGCAACAAGAAGCTGGTTCTATCTGGCTGTGACAAGTGCGGTGCAGCATGTGCAGCTAAGAAGGAAGACGAAGTTCTATCAGATTTTATTGCTACTGTTAAGTTCGACGTAGCTTACTACGCTCCTAGAGCTAAGGACATTGCTCAGTTTATCGATGCTAAGATCGCTTCTGGCGACGAGAATGTACGTGCATATAAGGTTTCTCTATCAAATGAAAGTGCAAAAGAGAGAACCGTTCTTGTAACCGACACTCTTCCATCAAAGACCGAAGCTAAAACAGTTATTCTAACAGACGGAGTTACCGGTTCTGTTGACGGTGCAACCGTAATCACCACCGAGAAGCCTCTATGGTCAGTAGCTCAGGCTTTAGCAGAGTTCCCTGCTCAGTTGAGAGATGACGAAGAGCAGAAGAAGTTAATCGAAGACGGTGCTTCAAAAGACTTTGATTCTAAGGCAATCAATTTAATCAAGAATCTTGAAGAAAAAGCAACTCCTCTAATGAGCCCTGCGGCATTCCGCAGCAAACTGACTGCTCTTGCAAGAGCAGCTCACAAGAAGATCGCTCTTCCAGAGGGTGATGAGCCACGTACCGTATGTGCTGCAGCTAAGGTTGCAGAGCAGAACATTGCTGTTCCAGTACTATTCGGTAAGAAGGACAAGATCTTAGAAGTTGCTAAGGCACAGGGCGTAACTCTTGGAGATAACGTTGAGTTCGTTGATCCAGATTCTGTCCGCGAGAAATATGTTGACAGACTGGTTGAGCTACGTAAGGCTAAGGGTGTTACCCCAGAGCAGGCTCTAGAGATGCTAAAGGACAACGTATTCCTAGCAACCATGATGATTGACAGCAAAGAATTAGACGGTCTGGTATCTGGTGCAGTTCACACTACAGCAAACACCATCCGTCCAGCTCTCCAGGTTCTAAAGACTGCTCCTGGTGCTAAGCTTGTTTCTGCAATCTTCTTCATGCTGATGGATGAGCAGGTTTATGTATACGGCGACTGTGCTCTAAACATCAACCCAACTGCTGAAGAAATTTCAGAGATTGCTATTCAGTCAGCTGATACAGCTAAGGCATTCGGTATTGATCCAAGAGTTGCAATGATTACCTATTCAACAATCAACTCCGGAAAAGGTGCAGATGTAGACATGATGAAAGAGGCTACAGCTCTTGTTCGTGAAAAACGCCCTGATATCGCTGTTGACGGTCCTCTACAGTACGACGCAGCAGTAATGCCTGATGTTGCAGCACAGAAGGCACCTGGTTCACCAGTTGCTGGTAAGGCTACAGTATTCATCTTCCCTAACCTGTCAACCGGTAACACTGTATACAAGGCTGTTCAGCGTTCTGCTAAGCTGGTTTCTATCGGACCTATGTTACAGGGTATGAAGAGACCTGTTAACGATCTGTCTCGTGGTGCTTTAGTTGATGACATCATCTACACCGTTGCAGTTACCGCAATTCAGGCAACTCAGGTTAAAGACTAATTCAGTTTCCTGAATTACCTTTATTAATTGACAAAAGCAGCTTCGGCTGCTTTTGTTTTACATATCTAGCTAACTATAATTCAGATTAGAAACAGCATACGAGGAGAAACAATCATGAGAATTCTGATAACAGGGGGATCTGGCTTCATTGGAAGAGAACTTGTAACCCTGCTTAGAAAACAGAATGACACTATCTTCGTATATACCCACAAGAAACAAATTACAAATAATCTAGGCTTTAGTAACGATATTTCAATTCTTCAGGCTTCAGATGATTTTCCTGATGTTGACGTAATAGTAAACCTTGCAGGAGAATCAATTGCGCAAAAAAGATTAAGTCAGAAAAGACTTAATGAAATCCTAAAATCAAGACTTGATACCATAGATCTATTAGCAGAGAAATATGCAGAAAACTTTCCAGCTCATTTTCTTCAGGCTAGTGCTACGGGGATCTACATAGATAATTGTGAGCAAGATGAGAAAGGTGAACTTGCCAATACAGTTTATGCGGATATCTGCAAAAATATCGAAAAAAAAGCCAATGAGCTGAAGAATGAATTCCAGGCTGCAATAAGTATCCTAAGAATAGGTGTTGTCGTAGGAGATGGAGGAGGGCTGGTTGAAAATCTGAAATATCTCCCTACTCTGCATTTAATAGGAGGGAGCAACTATATACCCTACCTTAAAATAAGTGATTGCGCAAAAGCAATAAAACTAATCATCGAAAAAAGGATTCAAGGTAATATCAATCTATGCTCAGATCACTATCTTACGGCTAATGAGCTTTTAAAGCTTTCCTCTTCCTCAAAACACCTCACAGTTCCTGTCCCAAAATTCGCTTTAAAGCTCGATAAAAGAGGCGAACTTCTATTGACAAATCAGAGGATTTCTCCTGCAACGTTAAAAGAAAACGGTTTTGTTTTTGACCATTTTTAGATTACTTTGTAATCGTTTGCAAATAAAATTAACTCATTGTTTTATAACATATTAAATATTAAAATCTAAAATATTTTGCATAGATCATACTTTTACTACTTTTCTTAAATAAAAATTAGCGTACAATACGTTTATACAAAAGAACAAAGTAATAATTCATAAAAAAATCACAACATCAAGACAAATTAAAACTCGGAGTAAAAAATGTTAGAAGATTTAAAAAAGGCCGTATTTGAAGCTAACTTAGATTTACCTAAGCATGGCCTGGTAACTTTCACCTGGGGAAACGTTTCAGGTATCGACAGAAAGTCAGGATTAGTAGTAATCAAACCATCAGGAGTTGATTATGAAACCATGAAGGTTGAGGATATGGTTGTAGTTGATCTTAAGACTGGTGAAACAGTTGAAGGTGACTTAAATCCATCTACAGATACTCCGACTCACCTGGAATTATATCGTGCATGCCCTGATATTCAGGGTGTAGTTCACACTCATTCCCGTAATGCAACTTCATTTGCACAGGCAGGAATGGATATCCCTGCATTAGGTACAACTGGAGCTGACTATTTCTATGGCGCGATTCCATGTACCAGAAAAATGACCAAGCAGGAAATCGAAAGCGAATATGAGCTTGAAACAGGTAAAGTGATTGTTGAAACCTTTAAGAAGCGCAACATCAATATGAAGGATGTTCCAGCTTGTGTTGTTTACTCACATGGACCATTTGTATGGGGTAAGTCACCTGCAAATGCAGTATACAATGCAGTTGTTCTTGAAGAAGTTGCTTTCATGGCCTACCACTCATTAACTCTGAGACCAGATCTTCAGCCAATGCAGCAGGATCTGCTTGATAAGCATTACCTACGTAAGCACGGTGCCAATGCTTACTATGGACAGATTAAAAAGAAATAACTTTAAGTAAAAGTAAACTCTCAAAATACGTAGTTCTTTAATTTATGGCCTAAACATATGATGTTTAGGTCTTTTTTTTTACCTGCGCCATAAATCATATTTATACGACTGCTTATATCTAATATACAGTCTTTTACCACGCAAAATATCAGCTTCTGCTTTTACCATTCTAGATTTCCTTTAGATAAGGAAAGACAGACAGAAAGCAAAAGCTGATATATGGTAAATAGGCAAAAAAAAATCCCACATTAAAAAAATGCAGGATCTAAAACAAATTCAATGATTGTTAATCGAAATGACTTTTAACCTTTATAACTGTATCCACGATATAGTCCTCTGGAAGATTTCCTATCTTGTTAAGGTAATCATGCAGTTTCTTAATAACCTGATAGCCCTGTACAACAGGAGACTGGCAGATAACAAAATCAATAATATCGTTCTTAACCAGTTCCTTGGTTGTGTAAATCTCATCACAGGCAAGAATAAAACGTTTGTGCTGAGAATCAGCGATAATTGCGGCACCTAAACCAGAAACGCCCGAGCCTGTTGCCATGTACACAACATTAACCTCAGGATGCTTCATAAACGCCTTCATAGTAACCTGCTGGGTAATAATATCCTGATCATTACCCTCGATTACATCAACAATTTCATAATCCTGTCTTCTGGACTTTAGTTCAGAAATAAAACCATCCAGTCTGGTCTTATGACCAAGGTGAGACTTGTAACCGACAACTACAAGGATCTTCAGAGGAATACCTGGGTGACACTTATCAACCATTGCAGCGGCAACCTTACCTGACTTGAGATAATCAGGGCCTACAAAGCATAATCTCTTGGTGCCAGGAAGATCATTATTCAAAAGGACTACAGGATACCCCTTATCAGATAATTCAGCTATCTTGGCTCTGATTTCCTCAGAGTCAACTGAGCACAGAACAAAAGCCTTACAACCTGAATTCTCCAGTTCCTCTAATGCTCTGATCTGGGTGTCAACATTCCAGCCTTCCTGCTCTTTGATAATTACATCAATTCCAAGATCTTTGAACTCCTTTAAAGCCATCTCAATGCCTTTTTTGATATCATCAAAAAAAGGTGAGTTAATACTTGGAATTACGATACCAACGTAGTTAATGCTTTTCTGAGAAGATAAAGCTCGACCTGCTCGATTTGGAATATACCCCAATTCCTGAGCCAGCTGGCGGATTCTCTCTGATGTTTTTGCGCTTACTTCATTCTTGTCATTGAGTGCGCGTGAAACAGTACCTATCGAAACGCCAGATGCTTTAGCTAGGTCTTTTAAGGTGACGCTCATTTGTTTCCTCGTAAAAATTCGCAAACGGTTACATTATTATTGATTATTATCATATTATTTTACTAAAATTTGCATAACTTTGCCTTATATTTGCGTGCTAGATAGCAATTTTATTTACAAACGAAAATTATCGTGCATTATTTAAATTTGCATTTAAATGTAATTGTCTAATAAATAAACAAATTTTACTTGTTAAAAGATACTTATGTAAAAACGAAACTATTTTTATAGAATGACTAATTCATAAAACATATTTTGTTAATTAGCCAAGAATGAAGATTTACCAGAATGCCTATTCGTGAATAAAATAAGAGTATCGTAAAGACTATGAAAATATTTGCGTGGACGGATTTAATTTCGGATTTATTAAAAATCAAAGAGGACTCCTACCAGGAGTTCTCTCAGAAATTAAGTCCCGATAATAAAGTTCTCGGAGTAAGAATACCTAAAGTTAGAAAGCTTGCCCTTTACTACCTTAAAAACTGCTCACAGGACGAATTACTGCTTACTCCCATGCCCAAGGAACCTTACCTTGAGGAAAAGCTCTGTAAAGCAATCTTTATAGCAAGATCTAAGATTGATGAAAAACAACGTCTGATATATATTAAGGAATTTCTAAAAAGCATTGACGGTTGGGCCATATGCGACGGCTTCTGTTCTGAACTTAAAAGTGCAAAGGAGAATCAGGAGCTGTATTTTTCTTTTGTTAGAAAATGTTTTAAGACTAAGAGCGCCCCTTTCACACTGAGATTTGCATGTGTAATGTCTCTGATGTACTTCTGTAATCAGAAATACGAAGATGAAATCATCTCTTTTCTTGATAGGATAAATACGAAAGAATACTACGTACATATGGGAGTCGCCTGGCTAATTGCAACTCTTTACACAAAAAATGGACCTCATATTCTAGATAAGATAAATGCGATTACTCTTGATGATCTGACCTTCAACAAAGCTATTCAAAAAATTACCGAATCCAACTATATAAGCAAGGAAAAGAAAGCCGAGATCAGAAAATTAAAACGAAAATAAGTGACTTTTTATCTTACTATTTGATTTTGTAAGGTATTTGCATATAATTGTGCTTACGGAGAAATGGCAGAGTGGTTGAATGCATCGCACTCGAAATGCGACAATCGTCTTTTCGACGGTTCAGGGGTTCAAATCCCCTTTTCTCCGCCATTCCTATTATTTTCCTTTCATCGTCTTCAAAATCAATAACAATCAGTTTTGTAACACAAAAACAGTTTAAACACTTAAAGGAATTTGATTGGGCTCAAAAGAAAGAGTCCCGCAAGAACGGGACCCAAAACTAAAAACTACTTTTTTTCGATAGATTAGAGCATAGTTGCTCTTAACTGCTCACCGGACAGAGGAGACAGATATGCAGGAGCAATATCAAATACAGTCTTGCAACCGTTAACACCTTCACTGTGAAGACGAGCAATAGCTCTTGCGTATGCAACAATAACGCTTCCTGTAAACTCAGGATTAGAATCAAGCTTTAAGCTATACTCAATCACGTGGTTATTTTCAAGATTGAATCCGGTCTTGCCTGATCTTAAAACAAAGCCACCATGTGGCAGACCACGGTGGTTCTTATCTAACTCTTCCTGAGAAATGAAGTTAACAGTAGTGTCATAGTCAGAGAAGTAGTTAGGCATTGTCTTAATTTCATTCTCAACCTTAGCAGCATCAGCACCTTCCTTCAGAACAACATAGCAAAGTCTGGTGTGTTTCTGACGTGTGGTTAATTCTGGATTAGCTCCACTTCTAACTGACTCAAGAGCTGATTCGATTGGACAGGTATACTGTCTTGCATCAGCAACACCTTCGATTCTACGAATTGCGTCTGAATGGCCCTGGCTTACGCCTCTACCCCAGAAAGTATAATCTTTACCGTTAGGCAGAACTGCATTTGCATATAAGCGGTTTAATGAGAACATACCAGGATCCCAGCCTGCTGAAATTAAAGCAATATGACTGCCTGACTTAGCTGCACTGTCAACATTTGCAAAATGTTCAGGGATCTTAGCGTGAGTATCAAAACTGTCGATTACATTAAATAGCTTTGCTAACTTTGGAGTCTGTACAGGGAGATCAGTAGCAGAACCGCCACATAGGATCATTACATCAATCTTGTCTTTATAAGATTCAACATCATTTACGCTTACTACAGGAACACCAGCTGTAGATAAAGACAGAGAAGAAGGCTCTCTTCTGGTGAAAACTGCAACCAGCTCTAGATCATCTGCATACTTTAAAGCACTTTCAATTCCACGACCTAAATTGCCGTATCCGTAAATTCCAACTCTTGTAGTCATTTTGACCTCTGATAAAAATAGCGTTTCTAAATTTGTTCTAAAATGTAGCAAAAAGAATAATAATAGTCTAGTTTTGTATATTTTTGCACCATTATAAATCGGTTCATAAATACTTACCTAAAAAAACTTTTTAACAAAAAAACAAAATAATTTTAATATGAAACTAAATTAATACTTGCTGATTTAAGTAAAAACATAAAAATCCATTAAAAATCAACTAAATTAAATGAAAATAAATATCTTTTTTTTAGTTTTGTTTGTTCAGACACGAACATTTGAAAACAAAAAGCGTAAAATAATTTTCACCATATAAAAATAAATAAAAAAATATAACAGCATTAAGGATATCCAACTAATGAGCATTCTAAGACGACTAAGCAATCCACAGATCAAAGCGTCAAAATCAGACAATAAACTTATTCATTACTTTTTGGCCAATGGTCTGAAGGCATGTTCTTCATCTATTTCAGAGATCTCTGCTGACTGTGATATTTCACATGCAACAGTTACACGTTTTGCCCGAAAATTCGGATTTGAAACTCTAAAAGATTTTAAAATTGCCCTTGCCCAGGATCTAGGAGCACAAGATAACGACAATCATGGAAAAAGAACAGCCATCAACCTGAAAGAAAGCTGCGAAACTACAGCACAGAAGCTTTTGCAGTTAAATCAGACTCTGTTATCTCAGACTGCAGTAGAAATCGGTTTTGAATCAGTTACCAAACTAACTCGCGAAATTGTCGGAGCCAGACACGTCTTTTTCTTTGGAATAGGAAGTTCTGGTTATCTTGCCAGAGATGCTGCCAGAAAAATAGCCCGTATCGGTATTGATGCCAGATGCTATACTGATTCACATGAAATTATGACCCATTCAACAATGATTACAAATCAGGATGTAGCAATCTACATATCAAACTCAGGTCAAACACATGAGCTAGTTAAATCTGCAGCCTTATGTTCCAAAAAAGGAGCTATGATTTGTGCAATTACAGCAGAAACTACATCACCACTGTATTCCTTCACCGATATTACTGTGCTGCACGCGGTACATGATTACGATCTTGCGCAGGGCTATGCAGACTCTCGTCTGTCAGTTTTCTTTATTATTGACCTTATCTATATTGAACTGATAAAGCTTATAGGAGAAAAGGCAATCAAGCAGAAACAGGAAACTCAGGAAGCAATCGATTCACTTTCTAATAACGATTAAAATCACATAGTTATACAGGGTTTTCACAAAAAATGGGGTACTTATTTTCAGCCCCATTAAAAAGGCCGTTAAAATAATAACGGCTTTTTTTTAACTAAGGATTATATGAAAACTCTGCTCTTAACATTATTATTTTTATTTCTTTCAGCTACTAGCTATTACCTAGATATCTGGTTTAACATCACTCCTTCTATTCCCCAGGGAATCTACAGACTTTCAAAAAACGAGAATGAAATCAAAAACGACAGCATTATTCTTTTTTGTCTAAATAATAAATACGCAGAAATAGCAAAAGATCGAAAATACATCTCCGCAGGAAAATGCAGAAAAGGTCTATCCCCTATTGGAAAGCACGTTATTGCATCATATCCTGATAAAGTCAAAATCAATAATAACGGCATTTATATAAATGGGAAACTCGTTAAAAATACCAGACCTTTACCTCAAGATAAGGAGGGAAGAAATCTTATTCACACAGAGTTATATAAAACATTAAAACAAGATGAATTTATTGTTGCAAGTTCAAAAGAAGATTCTTTTGACAGCAGATATTATGGAATAATCGAAAGAAAAGATATTGAAGGAAAGTTAAAAGAAATTTTGGTTTTCTAGAATTATCCCGCCAAATTAGAGGCGGGATAATATCATGAAAAATTAGTCCATTCTCTTGAATAGAAGAGAACCATTGGTACCGCCGAAGCCAAAGTTGTTTGACATAGCGTACTCAATATCATGTTTCTGAGCTGTACCAGGAACAAGATTGAAATCACCAACTTCATCTTCTGGATTAACAAGATTGATGGTTGGAGGACAAATCTGATCCTTAATTGACATAACAGTGATAACTGCTTCGATTGCACCAGCTGCACCTAATAAGTGACCAGTCATTGACTTGGTTGAACTCATGCAGCAGTTCTTAGGAGCATCACCAAACAGACTCTTAGCAGCACGTAACTCTGATAAATCACCTACAGAGGTTGAAGTGCCGTGAGCATTGATGTAGTTAACCTGCTCTGGTTTTACACCTGCATCCTTTAATGCGCCCATCATTGATCTTGCTGCACCTTCACCTGTTGAAGGAGTTGCTGTCATGTGATAAGCATCACCAGACATACCGAAACCAACAAGCTCAGCATAAATCTTAGCACCACGAGCCTTAGCATGCTCATACTCTTCAAGAATCAGCACACCTGCACCGTCACCTAGAACGAAGCCATCACGATCCTTATCCCAAGGACGAGATGCATGCTCAGGATCATCATTACGGTGAGATAGAGCCTTCATAGAAGCGAAACCGCCAATACCCATAGGGGTTGAAGCTTTTTCTGCACCACCACAAACCATAACATCAGCATCACCGAAAGCAATCAGTCTAGCTGATAAACCGATAGCGTGAGTACCTGTAGCACAAGCGGTAACCATTGACAGGTTAGGACCACGAAGACCTTTCATAATTGAAAGCTGGCCTGAAACCATGTTGATAATTGTTGATGGAACGAAGAATGGGCTGATTCCACGAGGACCTTTAGCAACTAAACCAGTAATGTTCTTCTCGATCAGAGTAAGACCACCAATACCAGAACCGATCATGGTACCGATTCTGTCAGCATTTGCTGGAGTAATCTCTAAACCAGAATCATTCAAAGCCATAACGCCTGCAGCAATACCGTACTGAATGAATTCATCCATCTTACGTGCATCTTTAGTTGTGATGCCCCACTGCTCAGCATTAAAGTTCTTTACTAGACCGGCAATCTTTACAGAGAAATCTGTAGTATCAAAATGATCAACAGTAGTGATACCGCTCTTGCCTGCTAATAAATTTTTCCATGATTCTTCTAAAGTACCGCCAACTGGGCTTAACATACCCATTCCGGTAACTACAACCCTACGTAATTGCACCGTTGGATCTCCGTTATTGATTTGTGGACTAAATCGGTAATTATTACCGAATACAAGCATTAAAAGCCTGTTAATTGACTCGACGCAGAATAAACATCCTACGTTTTAGACGGGATTTATCCGCCTTGAATTCTTTTGGTTATGAATAAACACTGTTCATTGCATAACCTTTTATCAACATTCAAAGAACTGGGATAACCAGATGAATACTTTGTAAGCTTAAAAAAGGTGATACAAAATCTTCTAAAAAGAATGGAGATGTTTAGCATCTCCAGTCCACTTTAAATGTTCAAATATTGGATGAAGTAAATTCATCCTTATAATTCAACACAGACCAGCTATTACTGATTGTTGTTGATGTAATCGATTGCGGCCTGAACGGTAGTGATCTTCTCAGCTTCCTCATCAGGGATTTCGGTACCGAACTCTTCCTCTAAAGCCATTACTAGCTCTACGGTATCTAGTGAGTCAGCGCCAAGATCATCAACGAATGATGCCTCTGGTACAACATCCTCAGGCTTAACGCCTAATGTGTCAACGATAACTTTATTTACGCGCTCTTCAATATTGCTCATTTTTTTCCTTGACCAGGCTGCGAAGGCAGCGCTGTCCCTTTGCTAAAAAAAACGCCCCAGCCCAATGCTAGGACCCAAACAAAACTTTATGCAATTATATATGTTTTAAATGACTTTTGGTAGTAAAAAAAAGAATAAAATATACAAAAAGTAATTTAATTCACAAATTCGCATAAATATCAATTAGTTGCAGTGCAATCCACCATTTACATCAATGGTTGAACCTGTTATATAAGCAGCTAAATCTGATGCCAAGAATACAGCAGCACCGGCAATATCCTCAACAGTTGCAGCTCTCTTTAAAGGAATAGAATTGGTCCATGCCTTTAGCTGCTCCTCGTTTAATGCAGCAGTCATATCAGTAGCAACAAAACCAGGAGCAATGCAATTAACAGTAATGCCTCTTGAACCAACTTCCTTAGCTAATGACTTGCTGAAACCAATTAATCCAGCTTTGGCAGCAGCGTAGTTACACTGACCAGCATTACCATCCTGACCGACGATTGAGGAGATGTTGATGATCCTACCAGCTCTCTTCTTCATCATTGGACCAATAGCCAGCTTACACATCTGAACACATGCAAACAGATTGCACTGAAGAACATCCTCCCAGTCCTGATCCTTCATTCTCATAAACAGAGTATCACGAGTGATACCAGCATTGTTTACAATAATGTCAGGGCATGAGCCGGCATCAGCTACAACAGAATTAAAACAGTCTTCGACGGTCTGCTTGTCAAGAGAATTCATAACTAATCCCTTGCCGTGACCATTTAAGTATTCAGTAATACCGGCAGCACCTTTTTCTGAGGTTGCAGTACCGTAAACTTTAGCACCAAGCTGCTCAAAAGCCTGGGCAATTCCCTTACCGATACCACGTGAAGCACCAGTAACTAAAACAATCTTTCCTGAAAAGTCTAAATTAAACATAATATGATTCCTATGCTAATTCTTCTAATGCTTTCTCTAAGGTCTGCTCATTGCAGATGTTTGCACTGCCAAGAGTCTTATCAATACGACGGTTCAAACCACATAGAACTTTGTTAGGACCACACTCAATAAGAGCTTCCACACCGTCAGACTTCAAAGCCTGAACTGTTTCTACCCAGCGAACAGGCATAGTCAGCTGCTTAACAAGAGCGTCTACAAGATCAGACGCCTTAGTTAAAGGCTTAGCTAGAGCATTAACATATACAGGAATAGAAGCGTCATTAATCTTGATTGACTTTAAAGCTTCAGCCAATCTGTCTGCAGCTGGCTGCATAAGAGGACAGTGAGATGGAGCAGAAACTGCCAGAGGAACAACTCTCTTAGCGCCCATAGCGGTAAATTCAGCACAAGCCTTGTCAACAGCAGTCTTGTTACCAGAAATAACAACCTGACCTGGAGTGTTGAAGTTTGCAGCCCATACTTTTTCTGAATCGGTTGATACCTTTGCACAGGTCTCGATAATTGTATTGTCATCAATACCAAGAATAGCTGCCATTGCACCAACACCGGCAGGAACAGCTTCCTGCATTGCCTGACCGCGAAGTCTTACTAATCTTACAGCATCCTTAAAGTCGATAACACCTGCAGCTACCAGTGCGCTGTACTCGCCTAGAGAATGACCTGCAAGAGCAACAGGTTTTTCAGACTTGGACATTAAAACTCTGAATGCTGCAACGGAAGCTGTCAGAATTGCAGGCTGAGTAACCTCAGTCTTGTTAAGTTCGGTATCAGGACCGTTTAAGGTTACAGACTGAAGATCATAGCCTAAAGCCTCATTAGCTTCAGCATATGTTGCCTTAACAATTTCGTTATCCATAAAATCCGCAAACATTCCAACGCTCTGAGAGCCCTGTCCTGGAAAAACTGCTGCAAATTTTTTCATAAAGAATCTCCTGAATTTAAGAAAAACTTCTTTTAAAAAAACTAAATTACTGAATCTTACAAAATAGACAAAAAGGTCTTGCGCTACACTAGTAACGTACCAGAGCAGACCCCCAGGTAAAACCGCCGCCAAATGATTCTAAAAGAAGAACATCTCCTCTCTTGATCCTGCCGGAACGAATACCCTCATCAAGGGCTAGACCAACGGAAGGAGCCGAAGTATTGCCCTGTTTGTCTAAAGTAACAATCACATGCTCCATATCAAGCTTAAGCTTTCTTGCAGTAGCTGCAATGATTCTCAAATTAGCCTGATGAGGAACAAGAAAATCCAGATCATCTGCTGTCATATTTCCCTTTTCAAGGGTAGTTGTAACCAGAGAGGCCAAAACAGTAACAGCATGTTTGAACACATCATTGCCTTTCATATACAGCCATGAATCATCACCGGTAAAATTACCGCGCTTAGGATAAGGCAATGATAAAAGAGGACCGAATTTTGAATCGGCAGATAGATGGGTAGCAATGGTACCCTCGGTCTCAGACTCACCTAGGATACAGGCGGCCGCACCGTCACCAAACAGAATAATAGTTGTTCTGTCGGTTGGGTCACAAGCTCTTGACATTAAATCAGAACCTACAATCAGAACTTTTTTAGCCTGACCGGAAATAATCATAGAATGAGCCAGTGAATAGGCATAGCTGAAACCAGAACAGGCTGCAGCTAAATCAAATGCAGGTCTATCTTTAATACCTAATAGGCCTGAAATTTCACAGGCTGCAGAAGGGAAAGCATACTGAGCAGATGTTGTTGCACAGATGACCATGTCAATTTCACATGCGTCAATACCGGCAGCTTCCAATGCTCTTTTAGCGGCTATCGCTCCCATTGAGGCAGCAGTCTCATCTGGAGCTGCAATACGTCTCTCACTTATACCGGTGCGCTCAATGATCCACTCATTTGAGGTATCAACCATCTTTTCCAAATCTGCGTTGGTACGCACCTGTTCAGGTAAATAACTACCTGTTCCAAGAATTCGAGTAAACAAGGAATTCTCCAATTTCTACAAAAACAATTTCGCTATTTTATCAAGAATAAAGTCTTTTTCATAAAATAATATGTATTTTTTACTTTACTCTGAAAAAAACAGCAAAACGTTAGAAAAAAAATTTTCAGTGTAATTTCTGGTAGTAGGAAAATTTTACTGTACTTGTTTTTTAATAGTTTCTACCAGATTCAGCTGAGCAGTCTTTGCAGCCTCAACCAGCGCTACAGCAACAGCTTCCTTGCCAGCACTGGCATGGCTCTTGATTACAAGACCATCAACACCTAAAAGCACAGAGCCGTTGTACTGCCATGGTTGAAGCCACTCAGGTCTAGCAAGTTTTGAGAAAAACTTCTTCATTCCCTGAGCATTCAGGAAGGCTGAGGCCACACCTTCTGCGGCCTTAAGAGCAACATTACCGGTAAATCCGTCGGTAACAATTACATCTGCATCATCTGTAAAGAGCTTATCTGCTTCAACAAATCCGTAGCAGTTCAGAGAATGATCCTGCTCGATCAGATCACGAGCTTCCTTAACCAGGGCACTGCCCTTGTTTCTCTCGCTACCAACGTTAAGCACACAGACTCTTGGCTTTGAAACATTGTAGAAACATTGATAAGCAGTCTGGCCCAGGATTGCGAAATCATGAAGATCCTTGGCATTGCTTGATGCATTAGCACCAAGATCCAGCATTAAGGAGTATTTTGAGGGACCAGCAGGGATCTTTGCACATAAGGCAGGTCTTAAACCGCCTATGGTACCAAGAATATGACGGGAAAGGCTGACTAATGGACCAGTACCGCCACTTGACACGGCAACATCAGCTTCCTTGTCTTTAACAGCTTCGATAACACGACGCATTGCGGATGTACGATATCCTTCCAGAACAGCTCTAGGATCTTCATCCTGAGGAATGCACTCTGGAGCATCAATGAATTCATATCGGCTTGAATCAACTTTCTCAAAAGCAAGAGCAACCTTCAGCTTTTGGGATCCGTAAACCTTGATTTTGATATTAGGATATAAAACCAATGCAAAACGAACTGCACTGGCAACTGACTTGGCATCGACATTGTCTCCGCCAGTTCCATCGAGGGCTACAGTAATTTTAGTTTCGCTATTCACAATTCAAAAAGGGCATAGAGACTTTGTCCCTGTGCCCTTCTCCATTAATTCATACTTGATAAGAATCTTATCGACAAAAAAGTTATGACTTAAGCCTTAGCAGGAGTTAAGTTTAACTTCTCACCACGGTAGTAACCACCCTTGGTGATATTGTGACGAATATGAACTTCCTCTGAAGTCTTATCAATTGATAAACGCATTGCTGATAAAGCATCGTGTGAACGACGCATGTCACGACGTGAACGGGACTTATGGTTCTGCTGAACAGCCATTTTTATTGTCTCCTAAAAATTACTTAATTTGCGGAGAACTTGAATGCCCCGCTTTCTCTGATTTTTAACTAACTTTCGCCACCATCTGTGGCACTAATCGCGGTATTATACTTGGATAAATAATTATTTTCAAGCAAAAAACTAAATAACATTATCTTATGCTTTCTAATACCACTAACTCTCTAATTAATATAAAGAAAAAACTATTTCTTGAATTTATCCTTCAACTCGGCAAGAGCAGAAAATGGATTCTGCTGAGCCTCTTCAGCAAGTTCACCGAATGTCCAGCTGTCTTCAGAACTTACACATTCAGGATCATCCTCATCATGTGAAGTGATATAAGGAATTTCAAGCAGAATACAGTCTTCAAGAAAAGAGAGAAGATTAAAAGATCCATCCTCATTCAGCTCAACTATATCTAATTTCTCCTCAAGCTTTAGACTTCTAGCCTTTTCTTCATCACAGGTTGACTGGAAGTGTCCAGTTATTTCCTTGTCGAATTCTTTCTGACATCTCTGACATACAAAGCGAACCTTTGCGCTAAAGGAACCTTCAATTGTTCTTAGCCCCTGAAGATCCTCATAGAACCTGAACTCAACCTTCACCGGCTGAAGAACACTGCTGCAAGCCTCTGCTAATCTTGGTAAATATGAAGGATCAATTGTAGTTTTGTATTCAGCACCGTTGGATACAAGTTTTTCAAAATTAACTATTTCGTTAAAGGCCAAATCCGCCATGATATCTACCTAAAATTTATGAAAATTTGATACAAATTCTGATTATTTTTGAGTTTACAGTATACACTAGAAAAAGGGATTGTCTGATTTTAAGGTGACCGCATGACTATAAAATCTTTCATTACAATGTGTGTATGTGCTTTTTGCTCCATTGGTGTGGCTAATGCCTATAAAATTGAAGCAAGATTTGAAACCCAGCATTACGGTGTTTATCAGGTTATTCTTGGTAAAGGTGAAGTTTATGGTATTTCTTTAAAACAGATCATTGCCAAGGATTTAAGTTCAAGAAAGAAATTCCAGGCAACAGCAGCAGTCTATCCTTATGGAAGTGCTGCCATGAATGGTACAATCAAAGAGCCTACCGTTGGAGTCATCACCACAGAAAACTATGATGGATCTTCATCAGTTACCGTCAACCTTAATGACAAAGCAAAAAATTCAAGCTATGTTGGTATCTATTTAAACTTCAAGCAGCTCTCAAAAATTGCTGATAACAGGACAGTGAATTCACTGGCATCAGAACTTGCGCAGATGCCACTGGTTTTAGAGGGAGTTCCTGTTGATGTTGTATCAAAAGACTTTAGAGGCAACCTTTACTATACTGCTGCAACCGGAGCAGTAATTCTCGATTTCAATGTAATTGACAGTCTTTACTATGATAAAAAGAAACTTGAGTCTGTAACCGATAAGTGTACTGTAAATATTTTATCACTTCCAGACAGACACACTAACGAGTCTCCGCTATTCATAGCTGGACATGGTGCAGTGAACGATATTATCTGTGAAAAATAAAAAACAAAACACCAGAAATACTCACTGCCGTATAGTGAGTATTTTTTTATCAGATGAGATCTATATACTTTTCCATGTCAGAAACACAAGGAAGAATCATATCAGGCTTTAGTGAAAATAACGCATCTCCACTCCATACGCCAGTCTGCACACCAAGAGAACGATTATTGGCATCAATAAACATCTTGATATCTAAATATGAATCGCCTACACCTAAAATACTCTCTGAAGGAACATCAAGTCTTTTGGCCATCAGATTCATCATCTCAGGATTTGGTTTAGGGATCTCAGAACCACCACAGATAGCATCACAGTAATTTCCGAGAATAGTCGCATCCAGTGTCTTTTTAATACCGGCTGTTGAACGTCCAGAAGCATAACCAATCTTAAGACCTTTATGTCTGATTTTCTTCATCAGAGACTCAACTCCGGTAAATAAAGTATCTATCTGCAGTTCTGGCGACTGTAGGTATACCTCTCTATAAAAGGAGGTAATCTTCTTGTATTCAGGCTTTTTTTCTTCAGGAAGCAGCTGTCTGATACCTTCACTAAGTTCAAGTCCAATGGTACTCATAATTTCCCTTTCATCAGGAAGAGGAAGACCTAAAAGAGAAAAAGATTTATGGGTACAGGATATAATCTGAGTAATACTGTCGGTTAAAGTACCATCAAGATCAAAAACTACAGCCTTAATAGAGTTCTTAAATTCAGGAAAAGAAGAATCTACAACCAGATCTCGTCTTCCATCTATGTAAGAATATTCGTTACAGGAAGTCATAATTACTCATCAGCCTTTTTTCTTAGGATCTCTACAGCCTGCTCTAGTTCTGGAGGTAAAGGAGCTTCGACCTTAAGCATCTTTCCATCTGCAGGATTTAAAAAGGTGATCTTAAATGCATGAAGGAACATTCTCTTAAGACCAATGGATTTTAAGAAAGCATTGAAGTCCTTGTCACCATACTTTTCATCACCACCTACAGGATGTTTTACATATGCAGAATGTACACGAATCTGATGAGTTCTTCCGGTATGAGGCATAGCTGCCATCAGAGTAGCGCCATTTAAAAACTCAACCACATCATAGCCGGTTGAAGAAGGAGCTCCGTTTTTAAAGCTTACCTCAACCATTCTTTCACCAGATCTAAGTTCATTTCTGACCAGAGGAGCATCTACAAGATGAACTCGTCTGTCCCATTTTCCAGGAACTAAAGTCAGATAGCGCTTCTTTACAATTCTCTGACGGAACTGCTCATGAAGATTTCTAAGTGCAGATCTTCTCTTTGCAACTATCAGACAGCCAGAGGTTTCCTTATCCAGACGATGAGCAAGCTCTAGGAATCTCTGCTCTGGTTTTAAAGCTCTTAAAGATTCAATCAGACCGAATTCAATACCGCTGCCACCATGAGCTGCAAGGCCTGCAGGTTTATTTACCACCAGCAGATCCTCATTTTCAAAGAGGATTCTATCCTTCAGATCCTGAACCAGATGAAGATTAGAAGAAGGAATGGTAACAGGGCCTTCTGTAACGGTTACAGGAGGAATACGGATTACATCACCAGCCTTCAGCTTATATGAAGGAGATACTCTTCCCTTGTTGACACGGACTTCTCCTCTTCTAAGAATTCTGTAAAGCATACTTCTAGGTACACCTTTTAAAACTCTTGCAAGATAATTGTCCAGTCTCTGACCTTCGTCATCTTCATTGGCGGTGTTATAACTTACACCATGTGATACAACATGCTTATCTGACATAAAATTCCCATAAAAAAACTTGCACACATTGTACCTTAAAACCCAGCTAATTTGATTTTAATTTTTCCTTGAAAATCAAGGGAAGAAAAAACATGTCAACAGATAGAGATCTCATTTAAGGAAAAAACACAGAGAAAAAATTTTCCCTGCGTTTGGTTGTAAAGATAAGAATTAGGATTCGATTGGTCTTATGAGCTCAGACTTAGACAATTTTCCACAAAGATACAGCTTTATCTTTTGCACTGATAACCACACCGATTCTTATTAGTTCCTTTATCGGAAGAATTTCACCATAGCGCTTATCACAGGACTGTTCAAGAGCTTCGTCTAGTAGCAGGTTCTCTGAGCCTTTTGTTCTTGCAAGCTTGAACTCAAAAACATATCTTTTTCCTGGCATTTCTACAACAAGATCGGCACTGCCGATTGAGCTAATAACTTCCTTTCTGGAATTAATACCAGCAACAGTCATCGCAAGATCAATAAAATCTCTGCAGTTACGTTCATCGGTGAAAGCGACCTTATTATCGTAACCAAAGCTGTTTAAAATAACGTTAAAATGTTTAATGAGATTTTCATAACTCTGATTATTAAAATCTGAAACCAGTGCACTGGCTGTATCCTCGTCATCCTCGGTAATAGGAGTTTGTCTAACTTTCTTCAGATACAGTTTAGATAAGGAAGATTTCACCTCAAGGTTTGGAGGACACAGAAAATATCTTGTAATCGCAAGATCTTCAACATACTCCGGGCGTAAAGAAAGGTAACCGGTCTGATACAAAAGACTTACTGTTGGAGTATCGAAATAATCGTAGAAAAGATCTAAGTCATCCTGGCTGATTCTTACTTTCTTCAAAGTTTCAAGAGGAGTGTTCTGAATACTCTTTATGTATTTAGAAATCAGTGTAGGATAAGCACCACCAGTTTCATACCAGAAGTTTTTAAAGCCATTCTCTGGAGCGGATAAGAAATTTAGAACAGACCATGGATTATGTAGTAGAGTTTCGTTGTTTACATGGAATCTATAGCCATCATAGTGAGCCTTTATCTGTGCATAACATTCTTCTTTTGAGAGTTTTAGTATATTGGCTGCATTCTCAACATACTCATCAAAATACTGATGCATATCAGCTTCTGTATACCCCAATAGCGGAGCAAACTTGGCTTCAAGCCCTAAATCTCTTAGATTATTAAGCTGAGAAAATAAGCAAAACGGCCCACACCTGTAATAAAGATGAATCTCATCTTTCCCGATAGGGCTTTTATTGTTCCAAAAAGTCCCTGTATATATTTTCTATACTCTTCAAATAACTCTTTGTCGTCAAGTGAATGTGTTAGAGGATAATCATACTCGTCGATTAGAAGAACAAATTCACCGGGAGCACTGGAAATAATATCTGTTAAAAGGGCATCTGATTTATATGTTCCTGAGTAATTTTTTTGTGTAATCTCTAAACAATTTGCAGTATTAGCGAGGGTATCGTAGATTTTTGTGTCAAAATCAACAGGATTTGTGTATGCGAATGAAGAAAAATCAAGTCTTATAACCTTATACGTATTCCCCTTTTCTCTTTCCTCCCAAAGTTTTTCTATCTTAAGACCTTTAAAAAACTCTGTACCGTGAGAAAAAAGAGATTCAAGAGTGGAGATGAGAAGTGACTTTCCAAAACGACGTGGTCTCGAAAGAAAATTAGGACCATCAAGATAAGCAAATTCATAAATCAAATCTGTGTGATCAACATAAATCTGCTTTTGTGAACGCAATTCTTCGAATCCGCTTTTAGCTTTTGGAAGTTTTGTAATATCTACCATTATTTTTTCTCACCTAGCAGGATGATAAGACTATGAATTTAACTTTAATTTTACTACATGTAAGAGATATCTTGAAGACCATAAGGGATTGTTTCAGATATAACTCCTGTTATTTCCGGAATTGATAGACTTCAAAAAAAACAATAATTTTAGCTTTCATAAATAAGTATACAGACCTCTTTTGTGGCATAATATCGGCGGCGAAGTGCGATAATCGCTTTGTTCATGATTTCAACTCGCCTTATAACTAATCAGACGTCTGCAAGGGATGCCTTGCGTCTTTCTGCACGAATGCATGAAGGATAAAGACTGACGATTAAGGTTGCCGATAAATCGACCCCACTTTTTAGAAAGTATTGGCGCGTCATTTAAAGGTGTAAGAAAAACTTGTTTTCAATGCATTGGCTCTGCCGAAAGGTTGCTTATAACAGAGCCTGGTAGGGTTTTGCATTTTTGAAAACCATAAATTAGGATGATTTCTCGTGAAGAGAATGCTTATTAACGCAACACAGCTTGAAGAAATCCGTGTTGCCTTAGTCGATGGTCAGAAGCTGTATGATCTAGACATTGAATCTCCACAGCACGCCAACAAGAAAGCGAATATCTATAAGGGAACCATTACTCGAATCGAGCCTAGCTTAGAAGCTGCTTTTGTCGATTATGGTGTTGACCGTCACGGCTTTCTTCCATTAAAAGAAATTGCACGCGAGTATTACCCTGCTGGCACTAATTTCAATGACCACGCTTCAGTCCGTTCCGCACTAAAGGAAGGAACTGAGGTTATTGTTCAGATTGAAAAAGAAGAACGCGGTCTGAAAGGTGCAGCTCTTACTACGTTCATTTCTCTGGCTGGCAGCTACCTGGTTCTGATGCCAAACAATCCTCGTGCAGGCGGTATATCCCGTCGTATCGAAGGAGAAGACAGAACCGAGCTTAAAGCTGCTCTAAAGGGACTTACCGTACCAGAAGGTATGGGCGTTATCGTTCGTACTGCAGGTGTAGGTAAGAGTGCAGAGGAACTAGAGTGGGATTTATCCATTCTGACCAAGTTATGGGGCATGATTAAACAGGCTGCCGCTACTCGTCCTGCACCATTCCTGATTCACCAGGAATCCAACATTGCCTTAAGAGCAATTCGTGATTACCTAAGACCAGATATCGGTGAGATCTTAGTAGACAGTGAAGATGCCTACAAGCAGATTCTTCACTACATTGAGCTTGTAAGACCAGAGTTCGCCTCAAAGGTACATCTGTACAACGGTGATATCCCTCTGTTCAGCAAGTTCCAGATCGAAAGTCAGATTGATACAGCATACCAGAGAGAAGTTAGACTTCCATCCGGTGGTGCAATTGTTATCGATCCTACTGAAGCTCTAACTTCCATTGATGTTAACTCAGCAAAAGCTACACGTGGCGGAGATATTGAAGAGACCGCTCTTCAGACAAATATCGAAGCAGCCGAAGAAATTGCAAGACAGTTAAGATTAAGAGACGTTGGCGGTCTTGTTGTTATCGATTTCATTGATATGACTCCACTGAAGAATCAGCGAGAAATCGAAAACAGAATGAGAGATGCTGTTCGTCAGGACAGAGCCCGCATTCAGTTCAGCAGACTGTCCCGTTTCGGTCTTCTGGAAATGTCACGTCAGAGACTGCGTCCATCTTTAGAGGAGAGCAGCTCTCATGTATGTCCTATGTGTAATGGTCAGGGTACCTGCCGTGATACTCAGTCTTTAGCTCTTTCAATTCTAAGACTGATTGAAGAGGAATCTCACAAGGAAAATGCTGGTGACGTATTCGCAATTGCTTCAGTTGAAGTAGCAACCTTCATCTTAAATGAGAAGAGAGCTGCCCTAGCTGCAATTGAGGAAAGAACTCAGACCAGAATTACTATTATTCCTGAAAAGACATACATGCCTCAGGAATATCAGGTAAACCGCTGCATCCAGACTCCAACCAGCAAGGAAAGCAATATTCACAGCCTAGAAGTTCTTCGTGAACTGGATAAGGACAATCGTCAGAAGGCTGAGAATATCCTTGAGAATCCACTGCTGCAGAAGGTTGTGCAGAATGTTGGTATCAGCAATGCAAACACTGATACACCAGCAATCAACAGCGATATCATTTCTTCAACTATGACTGCTCCTAAGATTACAGCCCAGAAGAAAGATGCTAAAAACAGCCGTAGCAAGGTTCAGGACGAACCTGGTTCTATCATAGGTTCAATCAAGTCATTCTTCGGTTCTCTATTCGGAGTACAGAAGAAGGAAGAAGAAACAACTTCGAAGAAGAACGGCAAAGGTTCTCAGAAGAGAGGTTCTAAGCAGCGTTCTGAAACTCAGAACAAACGTGGACAGAGAACTTCTGGCAAACAGAACTCACGTGCTTCACAGGCAAAGCAGGACAAGGCAGAACGCACTGAAAAGACAGAGCGTAACGAAAAGACTGAGAAACAGTCTCGCCAGGAGTCAAACGAGGCTCCACAGCGTCAGCCAAAACAGCCAAGACAGCGTAAGGGCCGTAATGCTGCTTCTGAAGATGCACCTGCAAAAGAGCCTCGTTCACGTCGTCAGCCAAAGGAATCAGCTGCAAAGGAAGAGCGCCCTGAACAGCGTTCAACCGCAGAGACTTCTGCTCCTAAGCCAAGAAGAATCAGTACTCCTCCAAAGCCAAAGGCTAGCGAATCTAAAATTAAGGAAGTAAAACCTTATAAGGTTCCAAAGAGAGAATATACTGAGGAAAAGATGGATCAGGGCAATGATTTCTCTGTTGATTTCTCAAATATTCCATCAGGTCGCAGCACTAGCGAAGAGCTGAACATTGAATACTCAATCAAAGTTGGCGGTCTTCGTGATGCAGAGTTAAACGGCATTGAAGGAATTTCAGAACCAACAGTTGAGCCTGTTGATTACACAAACGTTCCTTCCGGAAGAGATTTTGACAAGGGTAATGCAGTTGAAACCTCACCAAGAGCTGGTGGATTAAACGGCAAAACCTCAAGCGCTGCTACCAAGATAATTGATACTCAGCGTGAAACAGATCCTTTCATTGAGAACTAACGTTTAATATAAAATACTAATAAAGCCGGTAAATAAAATTACCGGCTTTTTTTGTGTTAGTATTTTTTTCATATTTCTTTAAACAAACTTACATGCATGGTTGGTTAAGCATTTTTAGGCATCCTTGGAGTTTTAGATACAACCTCAATTATATGTCTAATGCTTTTACCTCTCATGCGGTTAGTAAA
>ONFP01000184.1 GCA_900317105.1 uncultured Succinatimonas sp.
TATCTTGGACAAAACACAAAATGATAGTTAATTAAAGATACAGTTGTTTTGGTATGTTTGTACTCATTTTTCATGAAGATATATTATCATACTTGTAGATTTTTATTAAGATTATATCTACACATATTTAAAGATAATAGAATTTTTTTGTTTTAACGTTAGCGATTTTGTTTTTTTATTAAAAACGCTAACGTTAAATCCTGTTCACTCATATATAATCTGTTAAACGTTTTTTCAATATCAATAAAACTCTATCCGGTCCATATTATTTCCTGCATTTCACAATGAATAAGGTATAATTATGTGGGAAGGCTAGGAGTTTCTATGGGACCAACTATTTTACAAGACGAAGATTTTGACAGAATTCCATTATCTACAACCAGATTTTCTGAGCTAAGGGCTCTCAATCAGATTTATATTGATAAATCAAATCTGATTTATAAGCTTGCTCGACAAAGAACTCCTTTTTTTCTTTCAAGGCCACGCAGATTTGGAAAATCTCTGCTCCTATCCACGTTTGATTCGCTTTTCTCCAAAGGACTTGAGGATTTTAAAGGGCTTAGTATTGAAAAACTCTGGACAGAAAACAAAACCTATCCGGTGGCAAAGTTTTCCTTGGCTAATTACAGAGTATCTTCCATTTCAGATTTTAATGAGGATTTCTGTCAGAGCATAGTCCGTGAATTCACAGACATTCTGCCTCATCCTGAAAAGCTAAATAGAACAGCTGCAACTGGACCAAATTCTCTGTTAGAAGAGTGTCTAAAACAGCTTACAGGATCCTCTGTGGTCATTCTGATTGATGAATATGATGCTCCTCTAACCCATACACTAGATGAGCCTGATCTAAATAAACAGATAGTAAGCTATCTGGGGGCATTTTTTAATACATTAAAAGATTACAAAGATAGCTGCCGCTTTATCTTCATCACCGGTATTACCAGAATTGCACATGTAAGTCTGTTCTCAACTTTTAATAACTTAAATGAAATCACTCTTGATGATGATTACTCTTCTCTTTTAGGTATAACCGAATCTGAGCTACACAACTACTTTGACAGTTATGTTGAAAACGCTGCCTCTGTTTTAGAGATGTCAAAAGATGAAGTTTATGAGCGTTTAAAATTACGCTATAACGGAAACAGATTCTCAGTTCATGCAAATGAGTCTGTTTACAATCCCTGGTCAGTTTTATCGTTTTTAAGTAAACCTCATAATGGTTTTGAAAATTACTGGTATCAGAGCAGTGCCGGGACACCTACACTTCTAATCAATTATCTAAAAGATGCTGGTCATGCAAAACAGTTCTCTGAACTATCAGAAAGTGAAGAATTATATGTCACTATTTCTGAATTGAAAGCAAAATCAGAGGCTACACAGATTCCTATGAATCTGCTCCTGCAGCAGACAGGTTATTATACTTTGCAATATAACTCTGAAGCAGATGTCCTTCTTGCCTACCCAAATGAGGAAATTGAAGAATCTATATTTAATCTCAAAAGAGATTTATATAATCTTAAATTAACTTCCAAGACAAATCGCTGTATGCTTGCTATTCCTGAGTATGTAGATGCAGCAGATATTGAGAGCTTAAAGACTGTATTCAACAAGATTATTACAGAAAGCATAACTCCTGACACGGGAATCTTTAACCGAGAAGTTGATATTCGCAATCTTATCTATATCTCCATTCCTGACAGTGTAATTTACAAAAGCAGAGAAACCGTTAATGCCTTTGGTTTTGCAGATATGCAGCTGGTAACTAGGAAAACAAAACTGGTTATTGAATTTAAACGCAGTTACAAAACAGAAAAAACAACGGTAACCGAAGATCAGGCATTAGATTCAGGTCTGAAACAGCTTAAAGAAAAACACTACGGTGAAGGAATATCTGACAAAAAACTTATTAGAGTTGCTATAGTCATCTCGCAAGAGAAGAGAGCTCTCACGAAATGGCAGATATTAAACGAGTGAACTCTCACGATCTATAACACGTGTATTCAGTAGGCAGAAGTTTCTCCGTGGCAGTGAGCGCCATTCGCTATAAACTACAAAGGATAGAGTTAAATCTTCTGGCACAGCCTGCACTCTGAGCCCACAAATACAATCGCATAGCAGTCAAGAGGATGATTACCGACCTTTTCTTTTAGAACTGTACCCTGCCGGTATCTTTCGATTTCCTCTTTTGCCTCTAATAACTTACCTTCAACAGCAGGCTTGCTGCCATCCTTTTTATGCAGGTATTTAAGCTCTAACAGGAAA
>ONFP01000185.1 GCA_900317105.1 uncultured Succinatimonas sp.
CAGATACTGCTTTCTTAACATCCTCTGCAATTTCAGGAGTCCAGTCATCATAATTCTGTAAATATCCCTCGCTGGTTCTTTTGATATCAGACAGATTGCTTGTCATAATTTTCCCTTTGCAGCAAAAAACGGATAATTAATGTTCGTTAAGCAGATAGTCCTTCAGCCAGATTGACCATTTTTCAGCAATCGGCCTTATTTTTTTCTGGTAATTCAGATTGTATTCAATAGTTCTGGAATGATAATTGGCTACCTTTTGCCAATAACTCCCTTTATCATCAATCAAGTGCCTTTTAATCTTATAGGCCGCAACGTAATAAGGAAAGCATCCGTCTGACTGCAGCATATCCTCGGTTATTCCGTACTTCTTCAAATCCAAAAGATATGTCGAATTAATCTGCATTTTTCCTATATCATAGGATCCATTTTTATTATAGTTTACGGAATTGACCTTGCCGTTTTCTACTTTTGCAACGGCAATTAAGATGCTTGCTGGTACATCATATTTCAGCGAAGCATCAATCGAACAGATAACCTCGGTCTGCTCCGCCGGCGGTAAATCACTTATCAACATTGAAACAACTGCATGCCCAAGCCCTGATTCCGGCTATTATAAAAATAACGCACAAAGATGTAAATTTGATTAAAAGATAACCAACTTAACCAAGATATTATGAAAAATGGTTGCAAATTCAGATTTATCAAGTATAATGGCGTCATTCGTTCTGCGGATGGGTGGTAGAGCGGTTGAATACACCGGTCTTGAAAACCGGCCAAGAGCAATCTTGCGTGAGTTCGAATCTCACCCCATCCGCCATTTCAATTCTGACCTTCCAGTAAAATCCATCATCCAAAATCACAAAGCAGGGTAATTCATTACTCGTTCTGCTGATCATTTTTTGCGATAAAGCTTATTCTCATTGCAGCGTCTTTCATCTGGCAATTTCAGTAAGCCCTGGAAAATCCCACAGAACAGAAGACTTCATCCCTAGAAGATTTAGGCTCAAAAAAAATCTTTTGACACTGCATTTTTTTCTTTGACAGCTGCTGTCAGCGAAGAGTTGAATAAAATTTAACTTACATCCAAAAATAACGTAAAGATTCTCTGAGCAACTGATTAAAAATTGTATAATCAGCCGAATTTATTTGAAAGTAACTGTTATTGAAATTTATGAACAAATATAACGACTTTGAGCCTGATGTTCTCTTAGGACCTGCCATTATCGGCGGAGTGATCGGGATGTTTGTTTGCAGCTTTCTGACAGTTATCTTTCTATCGATTATCTGCAACATAGCGCCGTCATTTATCGGTCTTCCAGAACTGAGTTATGACTTCCTGCAAAAATCTGCTGTGCTCAGCATGATTATCGGACTGTTCCTGGGCGCAACAATTGTCGAAAGAATTGCAGAGGCTCATTCGTACAGATAAATACTGAGATTAGTTAAGAGAGAATCAGCCAAAGTTTAAGCCTGGATCCAGGCGCTGTTTCTCCCCTTATTAAGTTCGTATAATATACATTATGTTAAATTACGAATATAAGGACAAATAGCCTAATCTGCCCGTCTCCATAAACTGATACCATCCTTAATCTGAAATTAACCGTAACCTAAAACACAGGCCGGAGCCTTTATTCGTCCAAAAACAAAATCCAGGCATGATCCGGATAAAAGTCTTCTATTGCACCGCCTGTCCATTATTTTTTTCATGCCAGGAAAAACTTTTATCTTTCAGAAAAAATTCTGGCGAGACCTGACAACACTCTCAGCCACCCAGCAAAATATTATTTCCGTTCTATGGACGTGTGTAAGCACCAGGCAGATGCTTGATGCCGTAAAAATGCTCTGCGGTTGCCCTAAAAATTTATACCCAGCAGGCCGAATCTGCTTCGTCCGACTGTTTAGCACTTAATCCCATATAGACCGTCAGAATCTGAGATCGACTTTACTGCAGCTGCTGCAGTGGAAATCGGATGTTCATGGTCTTATCGCTGCCGTCATGAATTGGCAGAAAATAGGCGCAGTCAGCTGGACAGCTTTTGGAAATGGACAAAAGTCCTCTGATTCTGAATAAGACCGAAAAGAATAACTGAAAACTATAGGATTTAGAAGAGAAATGATTGAACTTTAGAAGTGGCGGTGAGAGAGAGATTCGAACTCTCGTTACCTTGCGGTAAACACACTTTCCAGGCGTGCTCCTTAAGCCACTCGGACATCTCACCAACGCGGTACATTTTAACCTTTTATTTTAAGATTTCAACCACT
>ONFP01000144.1 GCA_900317105.1 uncultured Succinatimonas sp.
TCTTTGCTTCATTAAGCTGATTTCTGTAAGAAGTTTTAAGATTGTAAAGGTTCTGGCCATTAGTAATAAGTTCAGAACGGACTAACTCTAACTGTTCTTTGGTTAAATCGCGCTCAATGTTATCAAAATCAGTGAATTTAACGGTCTTAACACCATTGGTATCGGAAGACAGATAATCAAAGTATTCAATCTTTTCTTTCAGATTGTCTTTTGTTCTTCTATCACCGCTGAATTTATATCCAATTGAAGAGATAAAATACATCTGGGAGTTTTTGTTTTCCTCAAAGCCTTCAGTTGCATCTTCAAGCTTAGTTAATTTGAAATCTCTGAATTGATCTACTGATAGTTCTAATTCAATAACACCATCTGCTGCAGGTGTATTTACCCATTCTTTGTAGAAATCAGGCTCTTCATCAAACCATGCAACAGTATAGCCTTCAGCTTCTAAAGATTCTCTAAAGGCTTTGGAATTATCGTTGAAGATATTACCCTGATATTTAGTGTCTTTGATTGCGTACAGCATCATTAAGCTCCTTCAAATAAAAGTTGGTTAGTAGGTTTAACTTTTTCCTATCATGGTATTTTGTCTTATCACCAATCCAGGACTTAAATTGATTTGTTAATATGTCTGGTTCAATAACTCCTGCCTTAACAAGTTTGGCCAAATGAGAGATTTTTCTTTTCTCTCTGATTACATTATCTCTGACCATTCGTTTAAGAATGCCGTTGGAAGGAGTTAGATCGTATTTTGTCTTTAACCAGGTAAAGCCATGTGAGAGTTTTATAATCTGTGTTTTATTAGGATGAACATATAGGCCTAGCTTATCAGCTTGTTCTTTTATTTCTTCAAGCAGGAACTGCAGTCTGATCTTATCTCTTTCAATGATATAAATATCATCCATGTATCGGCCATAGAACTTGCACTGTCTAACCACTTTACACCAGGTATCAATTGGAGTTGGATAAAATATCCCTGCAATTTGAGATACTGGGGCACCAATGCCTAGACCTTTGTGTAGAAAGCGTTGACCGGTTAATAATTCTTTGGGAACTTTCTGCCACTCAAGTGAATTAAAGATAATGTTATGTTCATTAGGTTCTGTTATATATGAAATATCTGTTTCATGAGCCTTCAGCATTACTCTTAACAGATGTTCTAACCTTTGATCTGGGATCTTTGAAATAATTGATTGAATCAGTGGTTCATGAGGAATATTGTCAAAGAATTTTCTGAAATCAACTTTAAGAATATAACCATCAGTGCTATTGATGGCCATGTATTTTCTTAAATGCGTTTCTAATCTTGCCCTTGTAAAAGAAACACCTTTTCCTTTTAGGCTTGCACCATTGTCATAGATTAAATAACGTCTAAGGTTAGGAACCAGAACGGAATCACAGAGAACATGCTGAAGCAGACTATCTCTTACAGATAAAGCTTTTACAAGTCTTATATGGCCACGTTCGCTTAGAGTAAATACATTAAAGGGATTAGGTTTATATGTGCCCTGCTCTATTTCATCAATCAACTGCAGAATGTTTCTGCTGAGGTTCAGATTGAAATGTTGAGTGCTATCCTTCCAACCGCTTACAGATTTGATCTTATGAAAAGCTTTGTAGTAGTTATCTGGATTGAGTAGAGCATCAAAATACATTTAAGAGGGAGTCCGTGCTGATAGCTTTAGCGGTCGTAACCGAAAGCGTCACGGACTAGGTTCACCTCATGGAAGAACTGCTTCCACAGAGGAAAGTCACACTCTCCTGCTTTGCTGCTGACAACTCGGTATATAACCTAATAATCTGTGTCATGTAAGCATAGGGCGCACACCACCAACGTTCGAAGCGTTGTTGTAGTTGGCATTACCATTGTTGTTGACATTCGCAAAATTAGACGAAGAGACAACTGCTTTTAGAGTGTGGCTGTATTTGCGTTTTCATTACGCAAATCGTTGAAGCGTTTATTATCTGACTTTCTCCAACCTTTGATTAAAGAAATCTCCTTTTCAACTAACTGAATGTAAGGAGTATATTTCTTTGTGGCCACTGGGAATACATCAATAATAAACTCTAATTCTTTTAAAATCTGCTCACAATTTCCAATTGCTTTATCCTGGAATAAGCGCCTTTCTTGCGCTTCTCTGAAGTCAAAAGCATAAATAGAATTAGCTGCAGTGAGATTTAATAATAGTTCGCGTGTTAATTGCCATAATGAATCACGAAATTTTTCTATAATCCATTGTGGGTATTCAGTATCAAACCGTGTAAAGCCGTATTTATTAACAATTGCTAAGAACATCTGTTGATCTTCTGGCTGCATATCTTTTGTGATAAATTCAACGGTTCTAACACCTTTCTTTATTCCAAAATCACGTGCCATCAGCATGAAGAAATCGCGCCTGAGCTTCTGAGCATTAGTGAAAAATTCTAATTTAGCCTGAGTACGAAATCTTTTTAAAACAGACAACTTAACATCCTATAGGGCGCCACAAGGGCGCCCAGATTAAAGATTACTTGATTAAGCAGAAAGGGCGCACACCACCAACGTTCGAAGCGTTGTGGTAGTGGGCACCACCATGGCCGCCGACATTCGCAAAACGAGACGAAGAGACAACGTCACGAAGCCACCACCAGTAACGGCTACCTGCTAAATCAGTAAATCTTAAACTTGAGTTATGGCTGAAAGCACTAATTATCTTAGGGAAATCATGTCTATCCTTATAACTAGAACTCATCTTGCTACCATAAACCATTGATTCAGTCATTATATCGCAGGCCTCTACAGTAGTCCATTCAGCATCAGATGATGCGCCAGTAAAGCCACCGCCTGCCATTGAAGCCATAGAGGTGTTAACGGTCTTAGTTAGGTATTCTCTGAATGAACATACATGAGAAGAACCAAAGGCATTCTTGATGCCGGTTCTAACTGCAGGCATCTTAGTTGTGTACATGTATGAACCCTTATAACCACCGGCTGTGGTATTTGTAGAATTCATATATGAGGTTCCAAGCTGAATATCAGGGAACACTAACACATGATGCTCTGTTAACTCAGTATCACCATAATGAAGGGCATAGTCACATTCACCTACAACCCATTTTGCCTGATATGTTGTACCGCTGATGGTAACTGGTAATTCAATATAATCACCTGGATAAATATCATCAAAAGTGCCATTGGCCACATTCTCTGAGAATTCACCACTGGTGAATAATGAAGTGATGTTCTTACCGCGATATAAAGCATTATGTTGAGGTGCACCTGAAGGGCAAAGGTCAAACAGAGAAATGGTTCCTTTGATTTCCTTTGCATTTGGCACCATTGCCCAGACATCTTCATCAGTGCCAGGTTCTACCACACCTGCAGTGGTATCAGGACCATTAGCGCTATCTGCAAGGGCGGTCTTTAGGGTAGCAGGAGTGATGATTTTCTTTGTATCTGTACCTGCAGAAGCTTCTGCTGCAGTTGCAAGCTGAGCAACACCTTTCTGTGACTCTGTTGCATCTGGGTTTAAGAAATTAGTATCTCCAAAGGTTACATACTGAGGATTACCCTGAGTAAGTACAAGTTCAAAGCTTGCATAAGCCTGAGTAGTAGCAATCTTAGATAATAGACCATCTTCACTGGAAGCAACGGCAAAAAGAACTCCACCATCAGTAACAAAACCAATGGTTTTAGCAGTATAAACAGCATCACTGACATCACCGGCTGAAACATGAATAGTATGTTCATCTGTAGCAACACCGCTTACAGTGTTAATCTCGGCAACAATATCTGTAATATCTGAAAGAACAGATAATGCACTTGCTGTAATTGCTGTAGATGAAAATATAGCTTTTGCAATGGTAACAGTGGTAGTTCCAGTTGCTTCAGCGTTAATAAGAGCCTGAATACCGGCTCTGGTTACAATGCAAGAATCTGACATTTATTTATCTCCAGTTAAGTTGATAGTTTTGCATAAGACATGGTAGTGATATGAGCAGGTGCAACTACAGTCTCATCCTTCATATCACAGTGATAATCATTAGGAGTTCTCAGATGCACGTAAGTCATTTGAGACATAGCGCCAACATAGTTCTTTGATGCATCAAAGTATTCCCATCTTTCAGGTGGTGAATATAGGTGGGTATAGACCATCTGAGAGGAATGGAAGAACTGTTTGCAAGATTCTGCTCTACTCTAATCTCAAAAGTATGAGGAACACCCTGAGGTTCCATTTCGAACCATTCTTTGATTGAAGATGCCTGACTTCCGACAATCCCAGCTAATACATCTTTGATAGCTCCCTTTGTTCCAAGGTGAGATTTAGTCTGAATTAAAGAACGGAGAACCTGTCGCTTGGTTTCAATATTCCAGGAGTCTCTCCATACATGGGCGTGCCATTGAGCAGCTAAATGGTCTAAAGTATCACTGCTTAATTCATCAAAACGGTAATAAAAAAGACCATCTTTTAGATGATCTTTTGAATCGTCACCGGCATATAAAGCTTCAGCTGAATGTTTAAATACCGGTTCTTCTTTTATTGATGAAGGAAGGAGCGCAAACAGGAGTGTCTTATCTTCCGATTTATGCATCTTCAGCTCCTCCATATGATATTGTCACATTTGAAGCAGAACATTGGGCTACGTGCTCTTTATCAACGGTTGTAAAGACAGGCGCTGTTATAACGCAACGTTTTGCGCCTGCATCACGAACCATTTTGATAAGAACATCAGGATTAATATCACGACCGATTTTACTTTGCTGCCATATTCTGTAATTTTCTACAGCCTGTAAAACAGAAGCTGTAATCTGAGATATCTTTGAAATATCATTT
>ONFP01000193.1 GCA_900317105.1 uncultured Succinatimonas sp.
ATCCTTGTGAACTGGTTAATTTAAAAAATAATTCTTTGAATTATCCATATGTTACTACTCTGGAAGGCATCTTTTGATCATAAGCTCAAAAAAAATGGGGTAAGACTCAAAAAATGATTTAGAAAAACTATGAATATAAAATTTTTTGACTACTCTGATATAAGGATATCCGGAGTTCGACAGTTGTACTAATGTTTTTGTTTAGCTCTCCTTGATATTAAAAGCTTCAACGATATTCCTATCTTTATTCGTCTGTTATCATTTCTGGAGAGTTTTTAATTTTTTTCAAAATTTTTTTGAGATCATCTTTCATCACAACCTGTCTTGTGAATTCCTCTAGCTCAAATATTCTTAGAAGCTCTGTTATAACCTCACTGTTCTTATAGTCAGGTACATATGCCTGACCTTCGGCGGCGCCTCAAGTAATTCTGATATTGTGTACTTACCATCAGGATAACGGTCATTCTCTTTGCTGTTATCCGCAATCCTGCGTTCCAGACCTCTTAGTAAAAGTAATGCTGTAAAGCAGGTCAGGAAATGAGCTTTAATTCTGGTGTCTTTATTATGATAGAAAGGACGGGAACGTAGGTCTGTTTTCATGATTCTAAAACACTCCTCAATTTCCCATCTTCTGTCCTGAATGGCAACGACCTCCTGTACAGAGCATTCCTCTTTAAAGAGATTGGTGGCAATACAGTAGAAGCCATCGTAAAGTTTATCAGTCTCAACTTTTTCTAAATCGATTTCTGCTTTAGAGAAGGTTGCTTCCTGACCATCTTCTGTCATATAGGTGGTTTTAATCAGATTCTTGGGACTTAGCTCATTTTCCGAATCATAGGTTCCATTCTTTATAATTTTGCTGGCTCTTTTTACTCTATTGTTTCTCAGATTTTCGCGATAAGCTTTGTATTTAAGTGAGAACGTTGCAATCAGACGCTGATCCAGTCCGTCTTCAGCAATGGTGCGTTCTTTGTAGAAAACAACATCATAGTACTGCTGGTAGTTTTCTTCGGTAATAGCGTTTAAGTCAAAGTTCTTTACCTTTTCGGTTACATTATGTCTTTTAAGCTGATAGCTCCAGCCGGTAGGGGCAACAGCCCATTCCTTAAGCTCTTTCTTTAGCTTTTTGATTGACTGGATACAGATATAATGACGTTTGCCTCTGAAGCCCAGCAGAGAGAGCGGATCATCTTCAGTAACATTATTGTATTTACGCATCTCCGTAGAGCCTAAACCCGCATCAGTACAGACCACGATATCTGTCTTTATAAAGTTATCAATAAGCTTCTGCTCTAAAGGTTTGATAGTTACCTGTTCATTGGTATTACCCGGATTGATACAGAAGCCTAAAGGCATACCGTCTCCATCCATAAAGAGTCCCATCTGAACAATGGGATTAGGACGGTGCTCTTTTGAGTAACCGTATTTACGCAGTTTATGGTCTCTGTACCACTCTTCTGATTTTCCTTTGACATCACAGTCTTCAGATTCTTTCTCTGTGTAGAAGTTGGTGCAGTCATAATAGAGTCTGCCAACATTTCTTTTACCCAAAGCTGCAGAGGAATACTGATATAGTCTTTTCTGAATCAAGTCCTCATGCTGTTCCAATAAGTCCATGGCTCTATAGATGTGCTGGATTTGAATATCATGGGATTCAAGAAACTTTCTCTGAATATTTTCTGTAAGACCAAGTTTGGAGGAAGGCTCAATAATTCTGCCAAAGAGTAAGGTTCTTAAAACATGGTCGAGATTAAAGCCCTTTATATGTGGATGTTTGAGTTTTATTTCCTCACAGATATTTCCTAAACCGAAACTATGATAAAGAGACTCGAGAATCAGATAACCGGCATTAAAGATGGAACTGTCCTCAGATTTTGATTTACTCTCGGAAAACTCAATGGAAATAGTACGATTGTTTTTCTGTGCAAGAACTTTTGCTTCCTGAGTCTTTTGTTTTGCATACTCTCTACACCAGGCCTCTGCATCATCAACATGATATGTATCTTTAATATGCTCAGCATTTCCAAGGGATTCAACAACTCTGGTTTTACTTTTTCCCTGAGCAGTTCTATAGGCTTCACAAAGATAATAGCTAACGGCATTCTTAGATTTAACTATATTGATGTACATATGCAATACTCCAATGTTATCTATTTGTATTATAGAACATTAGAAACATTATTACAAATAAAATATACAAAATTTTGAGATAAAAAAATAAGACTTTTCAAAGTCTTATATAGCTATTTTCTTCATTTAAAAAAAGGTCAACTGTCGAACTTCCGAATAAGGTCTGTCAGCACAAATAAAAGTCTGTAGTTTTCTTCAAGCACAATGCACACCCAAAATCATCTATAACGCAAATATATCACAGGCGAGTTAA